>DATFXE010000580.1:0-6572 GCA_035258585.1 Roseiflexaceae bacterium
CAGATGGTCGCATCTCGATCTTCGTCCGCGGCACCAACAGCGCGCTCTATGAGAAGCGCCAGCTGGCCAGCAACGGCGACTGGGGCGATTGGGTCTCGCTGGGTGGCGAGCTGACCAGTGACCCGGTGGTGGGGCGCAACAGCAACGGGCAGCTGGAGATCCTCGCCCGCGGCACCAACAGCGCGCTCTATGAGAAGCGCCAGGGCGGACCCATCGGCGGCTGGACCGAGTGGGCCTTCCTGGATGGTGTGATCACCAGCTACCTCGGGCTGGGGCAGAACACTGACGGTCGGCTTGAGGTGTTCGGGCGCGGAACCGACCACGCGCTGTATCACATCTGGCAGACGGCGCCAAGCGGCAGTTGGTCGGGCTGGTTCTCGCTCGAGGGCGAGCTGACCAGCAACCCGGCGGTGGGGCGCTATCAGGATGGCCGCCTGGCGGCGTTCGTGCGCGGCACCAACGGCGCCGTATTCGAGAACCGGCAGCAATGGGCCGCCGGGCCGTGGACCGGCTGGATCTCACTAGGCGGCTGGATTGGCAACAACCCGGCGGTCGGACAGTTCGCCGATGGCCGGTTGGCGATCTTCGTGCAGGGCACCAACAACGCGCCTTACCTGAAATGGCAGGTTGCGCCCAATGGTGCCTGGACCGACTGGGTGTTCCTCGGCGGCGTGCGATCGAGCTTCGCCGCGTCGGGCAAGGCGGTGGGCGGAATTGAGGCACCGGCCGCCGATACGCCGGTGCCGGCCGACGAGCCGGAGATGCCGGAGACGCCCATGGATACGGGCGAGCAGCCGGATGTGGCGGAGTAGACTACAGAGCGCAATCTGGCCCTTCAGCACAGGAGACCTCCCAGATTTACCACGGTGGCTGGGATGGCGTTGGAATGCGCCGCGGCGCACTCCAACGCCATCCCAGCCACAAAATTAAAGCGGACACCTTTTCCAGGTTATCTTACGATCGGCGCTGGCTCCCCGACCGCGCGCATCCGCACGCGCACCTCCAGCGTCTCCTTGGCACCACCCTGGTAGATCCCGCGCACCGGCGCGGCATCGCCGTAGTCACGGCCGATGGCGACGCGCGTATAGAGCGGCCCGGTCGCCCGGTTGTGGGTCGGGTCGAGCCCCAGCCAGCCGCGGCCATCCAGGTACACCTCGGTCCAGGCGTGGCTGGCCAGCACCGCATCGGGGGGTTTATCTGGGTCGAACAGGTAGCCGCTGATGTAGCGCGCCGGCAGGCCAATTCCGCGGCACAGCGCGATCAGCAAATGGGCGAAATCCTGGCAGACGCCGCGCCGCCCAGCCAGCACCGCCTCGGCCGTGGTGGAGATATCGGTGCTGCCCGGCTCGTAGGCGCAATTGTCATAGATCGCGCCGGTCAGCGCACGGGCCGTGGCCTCCGGGTCGGCATCGGCAGGCGTATTGGCGCGGGAAAAGGCCAGCAATTCTTCCGTGACCGGGAGATATGGGCTGGTGGCGGTGAAGCTGTGCTGTTCCAGCAGCGTCAGTGCCGGCGTGGCGATCAGCGCATCGGCGCTGGTCTCCACCTCGCTCGTGGCCGTGACGACCAGCCTGCGGTGTGCCGGCAGCACGCTGTAGCAGTGGATGGTGTTGCCGAACCGATCGCTCACCGTGTCGAACGGCGTGTGCGGGTCGAGCGCCAGGCGGAAGCCGATCAGCCGCTGGCCGGCATCGTCGCGCGGGCGCAGGCGCGCCTCGCCGACCGCCTCGCGCACTAGCTGGGAGTAGCTGAAGATCGTTTCGTGGTCGATGTGTAATCGCATGTCGCAGGTTGTAGGTTTGCAGGTTTACAGGTTTGCACGTTGTTCGATGTATCGCAATTGCCTTCGATGCCCAACCTTCTAACGTTCTAACGTTGCCGGCCGCCCGCTCACTGCTGTTGCTGCTGCGCCTCGTAATACCGGCTAGGAGCAGCGAGAGTTGGCGGCAGGACGCTAGGCACAAAATAGATCTGTGCGATCGAATCGCCGACCGCGTTGAGCTTGTGCTGCATATCGTCCAAATAGATATGCAAGTCGGCCAGCGCCTCGCGAATGTCCAGGTAAGTCAGTTCGGCGTAAAGCCGCCCCAGCAGCCGCTCCGCGGCGTTGGATGGCCGGTCGAGCGGGCTATCGGATATCCGCGCCAGCGAGCGGCGGGTCTGCTCGATGCAGAATGCCACGCTGCGCGGGAATGTCCGATCGAGCAGCAAGAAATCGACCACCCGCCAGGCCTGGAGCTGCGAGTGCGAGCGGCGGTACGGCTCGAACGCGCTGCACGATTTGAGTAGCGCGATCCACTGCAAGCTGGCCAGCGGCGCGCCCTCGCCGCCGGTGTTGCCCGCCAGCACGCTATACTTCACATCCAGAATACGCGCGGTCTTGTCAGCCCGCTCCAGGTACTTGCCGGCCTGGATGAACTCCCAGCCCTCGCTGTGGGCCATGGTTGCGTCGGTGACGCCCTGAAACAGGTGCGAGCCATTGCGGATCTGGCTGAAGAAATCATACGGGTTGCGCACGATCGAGTCGACGTCGGCGCCGTAGACGACATGGTACAGCCGGTTGATCTCCTCCCACATCTCGCGGCTGATCTGCTCGCGCACCGCCCGCGCGTTCTCGCGCGCCCGCCCGATACACGACAGAATCGCGTTGGGGTTCTCGGGGTGGCGCGTCAGGAACGCGGTCACGCTGGCCTCGTCGAAGCTGCCAAACGCGGCAGTAAACATATGGCGGTCGCCGGTGATGGCGATCACCGGCTCCCATGCCAACGCCTGGCTAGCATCCGGTGCGTCGAGCGAGGCCTGGAAATTGACCGCGATGATCCGCGCCACATCCTCGGCCCGCTCGAGGTAGCGCGACATCCAGAACAGCGATTCTGCGACTCGACTGAGCATGATTTTTCTGTTCGTGTGGGAGTAGAGGGGTAGGGCGTAGGGGAGTAGATCGCCGTGTCACCCTTACTCCCCTACGCCCTACTCCCCTACTCATCGAGAACCCACGTATCCTTGCTGCCCCCGCCCTGCGACGAGTTGACCACCAGCGATCCCTTGCGCAGGGCCACGCGCGTCAGGCCGCCTGGCACCAGCGTGATCTCGCTGCCGTACAGAATGTATGGCCGGAAGTCGACATGCCGGCCCTCGAAGTGGCCATCCACGAAGGTCGGGTGGCGGCTGAGCGCCAGAGTCGGCTGAGCGATGAAGCCGCGCGGCTTGGCGCGAATCTTCTCGGCGAAGTCGGCCCGCTCGGCCGCGCTGGCGTGCGGCCCGACCAGCATACCATAGCCGCCCGATTCGTTCACCGATTTAACCACCAGCTTGTCGAGGTTCTGCAGGATATAGGTGCAGTCCGATGGCTCGGTAGCACGGTAGGTTGGCACATTGGCGAGCAGCGGCTCCTCGGAGAGGTAGAAGCGAATCATCGCCGGCACGAATGGGTAGATCGCCTTGTCGTCCGCCACGCCGGTGCCGACAGCATTCGCCAGCGTGACCTTGCCGGCGCGGTAGGCATTGAACAGGCCCGGGCAGCCGAGCGTCGAATCCGAGCGAAACGCCAGCGGATCCAGAAAGGCGTCGTCGATCCGGCGATAGATCACATCCACCGGCTGGAGACCGCGGATCGTGCGCATATAGATCCGGTTATCGTACGCTATGAGGTCGCGGCCCTCAACCAACTCGATCCCCATCTGGCGCGCCAGAAAGGAGTGCTCGAAATAGGCCGAGTTGTAGACGCCCGGAGTCAGCAGCACCACCGTCGGCTGCTCGACCCCGCGCGGCGCGACCGAGCGTAGTGTCTCCAGCAGCGCCTGGGGGTAGTGCTCGACCGGCAGCACGCCGGTGCGCCCGAATAGGCGCGGGAAGGTGCGCTTCATGGCCGAGCGATTTTCGAGCACATAGGAGACACCCGACGGGCTGCGGCCGTTATCCTCCAGCACCATATAGCGCCCGCGCTCGTCGCGCACCATATCGGAGCCATTGATGTGGATATACACGCCGCCGGGCGGGTCGACTCCGACCATCTGATCACAAAAGCCAGCCGCGCCCAGCACGAGATCGGCCGGAATGAGCCCCTCGCGCATGATCCGCTGTTCGTGGTAGACATCGTGCAGGAACATATTCAGCGCCGTGACGCGCTGGCGCAGGCCACGATCTAATAGTTGCCACTCGGACTGCGGGATGATCCGTGGCACAAGATCGAACGGGAAGATCCGCTCGATGCCATCCTGCGAGCTGTAGACGGTGAAAGTGATACCCTGGTAGAGGAACGCGATGTCGGCCAGGCGCAAGCGCTCGTCGTAGTCGGCGCGCGATAGCTCCCCAAGCCGCTCGTACAAACGCTGGTAGTGCGGGTGCGGCTGGCCTGGGGCCGCGAACATCTCGTCGAAGAATTCGCCGGTCGAATACCCGTTGAAGAGATCGCCCATTAGCCGCCCCCACCTTTTCACGTGTTCGGTAGCAGGCGTCTTCGCCGTTCAGGTCATTCCGGTGAGACGTGATTATACCCGAAGCGCGGCGAGTAGACAAGGAGAAGGCGAGACAAGCAGAAGTACATATGGCCTAATCTCCTTGTCTACTAATCTCCTTGTCTGCTTATCAGGAGCGGCGCTGATATCGTCCCATCAGCCGCGCCTGGCCGATCACATGGCCACGCATGGCCGCCTCGACTTGCTTGCGCGCGGCCTTGGGCGGCAAATTGAGCGTGGCAACATCCAGCGCCGCGAGCGTGAAGACGTAACGATGCGCGCTACCGGGCGGCGGGCAGGGTCCGCCGTAGCCGGCACGCGAAAAATCGTTCATGCCCGGTGCGCCTATGTTGGCGATCCCCTCAGGCAGTTCGCGCTGCGCGCCGGGGATGTCATACAGCACCCAGTGGGTAAACGTCCCGCCCGGCGCGTCGGGGTCGTCCACAATCAGCACGAAGCTGCGCGCGTCGGGCGGCCCCTCCCAGCGCAGCGGCGGCGCGATGTTCTGGCCATCGCAGGTGTATTTAGCCGGGATCGCCGCGCCCTCGGCGAAACCGGCGCTGGTCAGCGTGAATGTCATGACTGTTCCTCCTTCCGGCGCCTGCGCCGTCGGTCCGCAGGCCGCGAGGCAGGCCAGCGCCAGCACGAGCAGGCCGATTCTACGAATGCCCATCGCGCCGGCTCCTTGTTGCGATATGGTCCGCTCAGCATGCAACATGCACAGACCCCTTCGCCCATCGATCGGTTCAGGCTACTCGACTTCGCACACACGTCCCACCACGAATTTGAGGTAGCGCCCCTCTGGGAAGTGCGCCGGCACTGGGTGGTCGAGCGGCTGGCCAGCCTCGTGGATGATCTGGAGCCGCTTGCCGGCGCCTGTGCCAGCAGCAGCCAGCATTTCCTTAAACGCTTCTGGGCCGACCTGGCTGGTGCAGCTGGCGGTGGCCAGCAGCCCGCCCGGCACCACGCAGCGCAGCGCCAGGGCGTTCAGCCGCGTGTAGGCGCGAGTCGCGGCGTAGCGGCTCTGCTTGCTCTTGGCGAAGCTGGGCGGGTCGAGGATCACCAGGTCGAATTGGCGCCCTTCTGTGGCATAGCGGCCGAGCAGGTCGAAGCAATCTTCGGTGACAAACGAGTGGCGGCCGGCCTCGAAGCCGTTCAGGGCGATGTTGGCTGCCGCCGCCTCGGCCAGGCCCTTGCCGATATCGGCGCTGACGACCGACTGCGCGCCTCCGCGCAAGGCGTAGAGCGAAAACGCGCCGGTGTATGCAAAGCAGTTCAGCACCGTTCGCCCTGCGCTGAGGCCCTCAACGAAGCGGCGGTTCTCGCGGTGGTCGAGGAACAGGCCGGTCTTCTGGCCGGCGCGCAGGTCGGCGAAGAACTGGATGCCGTGCTCGCGGACAACCAGGTTGGTGGGCGGGGCGTGGCCGCGCAACGTTTGAACGTTCGAACGTTGAACGTTCAAACGCTCCGCATCCTCAGCATCGCGGTGTTTGAGCAGAATCCCCCGCACCGGCGCAACCTGGTTCAGCGCCTCGACCAGCCATTCGACCAGCTGGCCGGCGCCTTCCATGTATGTCTGGACCACCGCAAAATCGCCATAGCGGTCGACCGTCAGCCCCGGCAGGCCGTCGCCCTCGCCAAACAGCCAGCGATAGGCCGTGCAGCCCGCCTCGCGCAGCGGCGCCCGCAGATCCCACGCGGCGCACACGCGCTCGCGCAGCCAGCCTACGTCGGGCACCTGGCGCTCCGAGAAGATCCGAATCGCGATCGGCCGATCGGCGTCCCACAGCCCGTAGCCGCTCCAACCGCCGCAGCGCAGCCGCACCCATGCGCCCGACGGCAGCCGCACATTCGGCGGCACGTGGTTGCGGTAAACCCACGGGTGGCCCTGGACGAGCCGCTCCTTGAGGTGGGTGGGCAGCGTAATCTCAGGGAGTCTATTCATGACATTTTACCATTCGCTCGCATAGCCAGAGATTGTAGCGCAAGCGGTGAGTGAGCGCAACGCACCCCTCAGCCGCAGACTGATATCAGCCGGAATGGCACAGCTCTTGCTCGGCAACCAAGCATCAGGAGATAGGAGAAGGAGGAATTATAATGGCGGATCAAGTCACG
>DATFXE010000581.1:0-4196 GCA_035258585.1 Roseiflexaceae bacterium
ACTTCAAGCGTGTACACGCTACTGAGCCGATCTATTCAGTACGCATCACAGATGACTATCGAGCAGTAAGTCTATGGGAAGATGATCTGATTACCTGGTTCTGGATCGGCCCACACACCGCCTATGAGCGGCTACTCAAGCGATTGTAACTTCTCCAGCTATCGACGCCAGCCCGCCGGGCATAACTCATAGTACAGCTTGCTCTCCGCATCGCTCACCTTGTCGCGCTTCGCCTCGCAGCGGGCAATCATCGCGCGCGTGTGTTCTACTTCGGTCATTTCGTCAAGCACTGGAAATACTGCATGGCCTGCACTCGCGTCAAGGCACTGGCCGCCCGATAGCCTTGCCCTTTTGAAAAGGGCAGGCGCCCCAGCGCACGTAGCGTCTCAAAGGCGGCCTGCTCATTCCAGCGCGATGCCGGAAAATACACCAGATCCTCACCGGGGTATGTTGGATCGATAATAGTGTCGCCGAGTTCGATCCAGGCATGCGCAATACACCAGCGCTGCCACGATGGCACCACAACCACCCAGCCCTCAACATAGTACGCATCTTTCGTTAGCTCGGGAAGAAAAACAGATCGATACGCGTTACCATAACAGTGCTGGGGCAATGCGCCGACTACCGCCGCGATCTGCCGCGATCGCTCACGGCTCTTCTGTTACTTATTCATATATCCCTCGCTCATGGCTGCCACCGATTGCCACCGCCACGCCGGAAGCCGTCGATCGTCCCCATCTCAGCCCAGCGGTTGGGCAGGCGCTGCGCGGCACGGTGGACCGTTGTTTCCGTCATGTCGATCATCAGCTCCGTGAGCGCCCAGACCAGCGCATCAAGCCGGTTGGGGCTGTCATCGCGGGGCACCCAGGAACACATTTCATCCTCTAGCTTGGGGAACGCGCCGACGTGATGCACCTTGCCCTGCTCATAGAGCATGCTGATAGGCCCGGCACGCGTGCGCTTGCCCCGGCTGGCGTGAATGCGCTTGACCGGCGGCGCATGCTTGACCGTGCTGATCGTCACTTCGACCATCTCACCGCCGTTGTTATCCTCGGCGACCAACGCATCCGCATCGAGCAGCGGTGATCGGCTTCTCCAGGCCAGTCCACTTATTCGACATGGGCGGCCTCCCGTTTGGTTTTCAAGATGCGCAAGCGCTCGACAATGCCGGACGGGGGCGCGCCTGCGGGCGCGGGTTGGTGGAGAAACACACCCGCGCGCTGGTGCCCCTACGGGGCTGGGCCGCCGCAAGTATTTCTTCAACGCCTGAGTGCCCAGAGGCGATCGACGGTCTGGAGGTCGATCATCGCGCACCTCCAACCGTGGTAGTATGTGCAGGTAAAAGAAGGGGGATCTCGATCGGGGTAGCGTACTGGGCCCTGGATTGACATCCAGTATCCAGCGTGCTATACTCGCGCCCAGTCAGCCGCGCTCCGGCCAGCGCCCGATGTCGCGCGTAGCCTGCTGAAGCCGCCTCTCATCACCGAGTGCTGATGAGGGGTTTTTCTTTTCGTCTGGATCTGAACAATAGACCAATGAGTGCAATGACAAGCTATAGTGCCTTTCAGCGCCGGCTCCAGGCCGGCCAGGCGGTTGTGACGGGCGAGCTTGCCCCGCCCAAAGGCGCCGCCCGCGCGACGCTCGAGCGACTGGCGCTGGCTATGCGCGACACGGTGGACGCGATTAATCTGACCGACAACCAGCGTGGCGTCGGCCGGATGTCGGCGCTGGGCGCAGGTGTGGTGCTGCGCCAGCTAGAGATCGAGCCGATCGTCCAGATGACCTGCCAGCACCGCAATCGGATCGCGCTCCAGGCCGACGTGCTGAGCGGCGCGGTCTGCGGTATCGAAAACTTTCTGTGTATGACAGGCGATCATCCGCGGATCGGCGATCATCCCGAGGCCAAAAATGTGCTGGATCTGAACTCATTTCAGATGATCAGGATGCTGCGGGCGATGCGCGACGAGGCGCGCTTTCAATCGGGCGTGCCGCTGGTCGAGGCGCCGCGCTTCTTTCTTGGCGGGGTCGCCAACCCCAACATCGAGCGGGTCGCGCGGCTCGAGAAGAAGATCCAGAGCGGCGCGGAGTTCATCCAGACCCAGATCATCTTCGACATCGAGCGCTTCAAGCAATGGATGAGTGATGCCCGCGCGGCCGGCCTGCACCGCCAGGCGTACATCCTCGCCGGCGTGATGGTCATCCGCTCGGCCAGTTCGGCCCAATTCCTGCGCGATCATCTGCCCGGCTCGCGCGTACCCGACTGGGTGATCGAGCGCATGGCGCGCGCCGAAAACGCCGAGCAGGAGGGCGTGCGGATCGCCGGCGAGCTGGCACAGCAGCTCCTGGACATCGACGGCGTGCGCGGCATCCATATTATGTCGGTCGGCTGGACCAAGGCGATCCCGTCGGTGGTCGAAGCCGCCGGCCTGCTGCCGCGACCACTGGCGCCGGAAAATGCCTCCTAGAGCGCCGGTCAAGTATTCCGCCAGCGGGGGGTTGGGGGCCGCAGGCCCCCGGAAATCTCTTTTTTCGTGGTTGTTTTGGCGGCGAAGCCGCCAAAACAACCACGAAAAATAATACTTGACCGACGCTCTAGAATACTGGTTGAGGATCCGCGAATTGCGCGAATGGACGCGAATGGTAGTGATATTAGGACTTACGCAGTTGGCGTTTTAGCGCGGGCGCAGGGGCCGCAGGCCCCGAGAACCTTCTTTTTCCACCCACCTGTGGCGACAAAGCCGCCACAGGTGGGTGGAAAAAGAAAGGGGAGGTTTGGAGGGCTTTGCCCTCCAAACCTCCCAACCGCGTAACTCCTAGATATATGCGCGCAGATTAGCGATATTCGCGGATCGACCTGCGATGTGCAACCTGCGCCCTGATTGCTTGACAACTTGCCGCAAGAAGGATAGCATACAGACCAATCGGTGGCATTGCCGTACTGTGCTCACAATGCTCATCAGCAATCTATAGTCCACAGTCGCGACCCCACTGGACATGGCTCCAGAACGGCAGAGACGCCATCCCACGTCTGGATGTGCGTCGTTTTTGTGTTACTACCGCGCGTTCGCCACGCCGGTGGTGAGTGAGGAGCATCGGCATGGACGTGATGAAGTTTGGCGCTGTCTCCATGGGCGAGGCGGCGCGGCTGCGTGAGATGGCGCGGATCGTCAAGGCGGCTCACGAGGATGGCCGCGCTTTGGTGGTCGTCTGCACGGCACTGGGCGGCATTACCGACAAGCTGATCGGCGCGGCGCGCGCCGCGGCCTCTGGCCACGAGGCAGTGGTGGACGACGTACGGCGCGAGCTGTGGGGCCGCCACCGCGCCCTGGCCGAAAAGCTGGCCGCCGATGAGTGGGAGCGCGAGGCGCTCTACCGCGAATGGGCCGATCTGCTGAAGATCTTTGATCGCTTTACGCGCTCGATCGCGACCTTGGGCGAGCAATCGCCACGCAGCATCTACGCCGTCGCGGCGCTGGGCGAGCGCTTCGCCACCCACCTCGTCGCCACCGCGCTGCGGCAGACCGGCGTATCGGCGCGCACCGTCGACGCCACCGATCTGATTGTCACCGACAACAACTATGGCAGCGCCTGGCCCTTCCCGAAGGAGTCGTCCGAGCGTATTCGCACGCGTTTGAGCCCGCTGCTGCAATCGCGGATCGTGCCGGTGATCACTGGCTATATCGGTGCCACGCGCGAGGGTATTGTCACCACGCTCGGCCGTGGCGGCGGCGACTACTCCGCCACGCTGATTGGCGCGGCGCTCGGAGCCGAGCAGGTCAGCATCTGGACTGACGTGGACGGCATTCTCACCGCCGACCCAAAGATTGTCGCCGAGGCGCGCACACTGGCCGAGCTATCGTATGTCGAGGCCGCCGAGATCGCTACGTTTGGCGCCGAAGTGCTGCACCCGCGCACGCTTGCGCCGGTGGCGGAGCAGGGCATTCCGCTGCTCATTCGCAATGTGCTGCGGCCGGAACAGCCGGGCACGCGGGTTGTTTCACACCCCGCGCCGACCGACCACGCGGCCCGAGCGATTATTTCGTCGCGTGGGCTGAGCCTGATCGGCGTCGCCGCGGCGAACGGCGTGGGCTGGACGCCGGACCTGGCGGCGCGAGCGCTGGCGCGGCTGGCCGAGGCCGGCGTCGAGATTCTCACCTTTGCGCAGAGCTTTAGCGAGCGCAGCCTGACACTGGCGG
>DATFXE010000582.1:0-11380 GCA_035258585.1 Roseiflexaceae bacterium
TATAGCAGTCTTTCGGCAAACCGCGCAGTAGCTGGTGACGCGCAGTCGCCATCTGCTCACGCTTATCGATCGCCAACAACGGGGGAGCGTATGAAGCAACATGTACTGATTCTCTGTACCGGCAACTCAGCGCGCTCGCAAATGGCCGAAGGCTTGCTGCGTGCCATCGCCGGCGATCACTTCGAGGTCTTCAGCGCCGGCAGTAAGCCATCGATCGTCAATGGGCTGGCGATGGCCGTGATGGATGAGCGGGGCATCGACATCCGTTCACATCGCTCCAAGCACCTGAACGAGTATCTGGATCAGCCCTTCGACTACGTGATCACCGTCTGCGACAACGCGGCTGAGACATGCCCGCTGTTTCCTGGCCCGGCGCGGCGCATCCATTGGAGCTTTCCCGATCCAGCCGCGGTCCAGGGCAGTGAGTCCGAGCGGCTGGCGTCCTTCCGCCAGGTGCGCGACGCTCTCGAGGCCCAGCTGAGAGCATGGCTTGCGACGCTCGCTATCTCAGCACCTTGAGAGAACGCTGATGTCCACACCTCTTTCCTGTGGCGCGCAACGGTGCGCTCGACCAGGCCACGCCGCTCGTGGCGCGCACCGAAGATCTGTTCGTGCAGACCGATGGTACCATGCGGGCGTCCCCAGCTTATGATATAGCGGGTCGGCGAGGCTAATCAAAAACTGTGGCCGCGTTCAGATCTGAGGTCACAGGTTAGCGGTCGCAGGAGTTTGATGCTTGTGATCTGCGATGCGCGACTTGCGACTATGGTATGATGCTCCGGGGATTGTAGCTGACAGACACAGCCGAGGAGCATGCCATGATACGATTGGTTCAGCTGTTCGATCAGGCTGGGGATCGGCGGGTCGCGCTCGCGAGCGAAGGAGCGGGCGCGCTGCCACTGGTCGGCGGCTATGCACGCGTCTACGATCTGGCGCTGGCGGCCATACGCGCCGGGGAGTCGCTCGAAACCTTCGTCCGAGCGCATCTGTCGCCAGAACGGGCCGACTACGACCGCGCGCTAGTGGAACGTCGGCTGCTGCCACCACTCGACCACCCTGACCCGGCGCGCTGCGTCGTCTCGCTGACCGGCCTGACACATCTGGGCAGCGCGACCTCGCGCGACCAGATGCACGCGGCCATGGCGGCCGGCAGCGCCAGCGATTCGATTCGCATGTTCCAGATTGGGCTCGAAGGCGGCAAGCCGGCTGGCAACCGTATCGGCGCCCAGCCGGAGTGGGCCTACAAAGGCGACGGCCGCTGCGTCGTCGCGCCCGAGCAGCCGCTGACCCAGCCGGCCTTTGCGGACGACGGCGGCGAGGAGGCCGAGATCGCCGGGCTGTATGTGATCGACGACGATGGGAGCCCCTGGCGCGTCGGCTTCGCGTTGGGCAACGAGTTCGCCGACCATGTGCTGGAGCGCAAGAACTACCTGTACCTGGCGCACTCGAAGCTGCGCGAGTGCGCCTTCGGTCCGGAGCTGCTCGTCGGCGATCTGAGCGCGTCGGTGCGCGGCGAGGTGCGCATCCGCCGCGCCGGCGCGATCGTCTGGAGCAGCCCGTTCGAGACCGGCGAGGCGCACATGTGCCACGCCATCGCCAACCTGGAGCACCACCACTTCAAGTACGATCTGTTCCGCCGCCCCGGCGATGTCCATGTCCACTTCTTCGGCGCCAACGGCGTCAGCTTCGGCGCCGGCTTCCAGACGCGTGCGGGCGATCTGTTCGAGATCGACGCGCCGCTGTTCGGCCGGCCGCTACGGAATCCGCTCAACATCGCGCCGGATGGAGGCTTGGTACGGGTGCGGGTGCTGTGAGGGCGAAAAGATACGTTACGTGAGCCGTAGAGCGCACAGAGAACACTATCCCTAGTGGTGTGCCAGAGTGTTTCTGCTGGGTGGGGGTTATGGGGGCGGCCTCGTGCCCACACCCAGAGGGGGAACGGCGTCGCCCCCAAACCCCCACCGCCGGAGGCTCGGAGGGGCCCGGGTACCCTCTGGGTGCCCCCTCCGAGCCTCCAGAGCAAAATCAGTGTGGTTGAGCACTAGCATAACCGTGGAGCTTTGCAATGGGCATCATCTATCGCATCGACCCAAACCAACGGATCGTCTTTACGTATATTGAGGGAACCGTCACTGATGATGATATCGCGCCCTATGTTGATGCGGTCTGGCGGGATCTGGCTGGAGCAGTCTTCGATGGATTGATCGATGCCAGCGCCGTAAAGCTGGTTGCAATCACCCGTCGGGGTATCCAACGAAGCGCCAACCTCACGACCCGACTAAACCGGACGCGCGCCCGCTATCGCGTCGCGATCGTCGCCCCACAGGATATCGTTTATGGTGTGGGGCGCATGGTAGAGGTGTATCGCGAAGGCACCTTGGGTGCTGTGCAGGTGTTCCGTACATACGAGGAAGCACTCGCCTGGCTGCGACCGGCGGCGGATGTCGTGCAAGCTGTCGAGTGACGACAACGCCCCCAGCCGAGGCCGGGGGCGCGGGTGGGGTTAGGCTAGTCGTCGCTGGATTGCTTACAGCTGTTGTGACAGCGCCACCAGCAGGAGCCGCTGGCGTCTGCACCGCCCGCAAGCCCCCAGGCCCACGAGCGGCGCGGTGTGCAGAACATACGTGCGATGGCGTACTAGGGTGGGGTTGTTATCAGATCGTCATCATGTGGAGGCGTAAACGTCCTTGGAATAAGATATGCTATATGAAGTGAGCCATCTGTGCTTCCAAGGAGCCAATCATGCAATACATTCTTTTCGTCGCTGGGCTCGTCTATGCCGGATTGGCGATGCTCCTGACCTTCTGCTTGTGTCGAAGCGCACGAAATGGTGACATCGTTCAGCACAAAGTGCTTCCACCTCAGGCATAGTATAGCGCCGCCCGAGTCTCCCCGAGCGGCGCGCGGTGTGGTGGTTCCCTACAGATCCAGTCCGGCCAATATCGCATCAATATCGTTCAGGTGGCCGGCGAGCTGCCCCGCTAGTAGGATGACGCCAGCGATGACCAGGAACAGCCCCAGGTCGCGCTGTGTCATTGGCTGCCCCCGGCGGCCCGCAGTGCGTACTGTGTGGCTCAAGTCGTCTGCAAACCGCAATAACCGTGTCAATGCTGCTTTGACTCCTCGCTATCCAGGATCGTCACCACCACCGGATCGCTGTTGAGGTCTGGTCGGGGTTCGCGGGCGAGCGTGTACACGACCCGCCCCTCGGCGTTGACCAGTGCGTAGCCGTCGATCGTCAACACCGCCTGATAGCCCTGCACCGCTTCGGCCGGCACGATCAGCGCCTGCCGCAGCGTGCCGTCGGTTGACACGACAGCGCGCTGCTCCCGCGGCACCCCGGCTGCATTGGCGTACAGCGGTTGCGCCGCCTGGGCAGGCGCAATCCCACGCACCATCAGCACCCCGGCCAGCCCTGCGACGAGCGCGGCCAGCACCACGATTGTATTTCCAAACGCCAGCGCCGCCAACACACCGGCAGTTATGATCAGCAGCCACGCCGCAGCGACCCACGACTGGCGACGTAGCGATTCAACATGTACCACGAATTTCTCCCTGTTCGACGAGCACGATAACTTGCCTCATAGTACAGCATGAAGCATTGTGCTCGCGTTAGTGGAGTGCTAGCGGGGCGTTAGAAAATGGGGGTGCCGGCCGCACCTGCACGTGCATGGCCGCACACAGGGCCTGGGTGTCACGGATGCAGCGACGCGAGTCCTCGATCACTTGGTGTAGTTCAGCTTTGTCACTTCCATGGCCCAATAGCTGTGAAAAAGATGTATAATTACTTTACATAGACATAACTAGCAAAGGAAACCACCAACGATGACACGGCAACGAGAGGCCAGTGCGATCATTGCGCACTATCTTAAGGCATTGACCCAGGCTAGCGGCCGGCGCTGGACCGAGCATAACGATCGCGACATGCAGCGGCTGGCCGAGTTACTGGCCGACGAGCAGGCCGACTGCATCCAACCGTTCTACCAGGCGGCGCCAAAGCTGCCGGCCGAGCCGACAGCACCAACTGCAGCGCCGTCCGCTGCGCCGCCGCAGCTCGACAGCCGGGTGACTGTCGTGCTCGACCAGGCGGCCGGCCGCGAGCAGGCCAAAGCCGACGATCTGGATGACCCGATCTATCAGCGCTGGCGCCAGCAGCGGCAGCGCGACGAGCGGACAATCACGCAGCGCATGATCGAGCGCGAGCGCCCAGACCGATAGCTGCGCAGAATCTTCGCCAATATCGTATAGAGTCATTCCAGCACGGCGCCCCTGGAGACGAGCCAGGGGCGCTCTTGCTTATCGAAAACCTGGGAGAGCTTGAAGAAAAACTGGTACAATAGAGGCTCCACTATCAGTAAGCAGCCGGCAGTCAGCGATACTGCCGACTGCCTACTGCCTACTGCCTACTGATAGACGGAGGATGCCATGGCCACACATCCACTGGCGGGCAAGCCGGCACCGCGCGAGCTGCTGGTCAACGTTCCGCGGCTGGTATCGGCCTACTACACCTATAAGCCCGATGTGAGCATACCTGAGCAGCAGGTTGCCTTCGGCACATCTGGGCATCGTGGGTCGTCGCTGCTGACTTCCTTCAACGAGGATCACATCCTGGCGATCTGCCAGGCGATCTGCGAGTGGCGGCGCGCGCAGGGCATCAGCGGCCCGCTGTACGCCGGCATGGATACGCACGCCCTTTCCGAACCGGCGCTGGCTACGGCGATCGAGGTGTTCGCGGCCAACGAGATGGATATCTTCATTCAGGCCGGCCTTGGCTATACTCCCACGCCGGTGATCTCGCACGCCATCCTGACCTACAATCGCGGCCGGGCATCCGGCCTGGCCGATGGCGTAGTGATCACGCCCTCGCATAACCCGCCCGACGATGGCGGCTTCAAGTACAACCCGCCGTCGGGCGGCCCGGCCGACACCCAGACCACCAGGCAGATCCAGGATCGCGCCAACCAGCTGCTGGCCGGCGGCCTGAAAGAGGTCCGGCGCGTGCCGCTGGCCCGCGCGCTCAAGGCCGCCACCACGCACGAGCACGACTACATCTCGCCGTATGTGGCCGATCTGGGCGGCGTGGTCGATATGCAGGCGATCGCGGGGGCTGGCCTGACGATCGGCGTCGACCCAATGGGCGGAGCGGCACTGGGCTTCTGGGAGCCGATCGCCGCAGCCTATGGGCTCAAGCTGCAGGTGGTGAACCCGGTGATCGACCCGACCTTCGCATTTATGACGGTCGATAAGGATGGCAAGATCCGCATGGATTGCTCGTCGCCCTACGCCATGGCTGGCCTGATCCGCCTCAAGGACCGCTTCGACATCGCCTTCGGCAATGACCCCGATAGCGACCGCCACGGTATCGTCACACCGAGCGCCGGCCTGATGAACCCGAACCACTACCTGGCCGTGGCCATCCAGTATCTGTTCCAGCACCGCCCCGGCTGGCGCGTGGATGCGGCGATCGGCAAGACGCTGGTCTCGAGCTCGATGATCGACCGGGTGGCCGGGCTGCTGGGCCGGCGGCTGGCCGAGGTGCCGGTGGGCTTCAAGTGGTTCGTGGATGGGCTGCTGGATGGCTCGTATGGATTCGGCGGCGAGGAGAGCGCCGGCGCGTCGTTCCTGCGCATGGACGGCACGGTCTGGACGACCGACAAGGATGGGCTAATCATGGGCCTGCTGGCGGCCGAGATCACCGCGGTAACCGGGCAGGACCCCGCGCTGCACTACCGCGCGCTGGAGCAGCGCTTCGGCAGCCCGCTGTACGAGCGCATGGATGCGCCGGCCAGCCCGGCCCAGAAGGCGGTGCTCGCTAGCCTCTCGCCCGATCTGGTGCCGGCCAGCGAATTGGCCGGCGAGCCGATCCTGGCCAAGCTGACCCGCGCGCCCGAAAACGACGCGCCGATCGGCGGGCTCAAGATCGTCGCCGAGAACGGCTGGTTCGCGGCGCGGCCATCCGGCACAGAGGACATCTACAAGATCTACGCCGAGAGCTTCAAGGGCCAGGAGCACCTGGCAGCCATTCAGGCCGAGGCTCAGGCGATCGTGAGTGCGGCGCTGAGGGCCGCGGGGGTCTAGTACATGCGCAAATACACCGACCAGGAGCTGCGGCTGCTCCAGCTGCTCAGCAAGCGCTACCCCACCATCACCGCCGCGCACATCGAGATGATCAATCTGCACGCCATCCTGGCGCTGCCCAAGGGCACCGATCACTATATCTCCGACATTCACGGCGCCTACGAGCAGTTCGATCATATCCTGCGCCACGCGTCGGGCGCGATCCGGCGTAAGGTCAACCAGACCTTCGGCGGCGAGCTGTCCGACCGGCGCCAAGTCGATCTGGCGATGCTGATCTACTACCCCGAGCAGAAGCTGCGCCAGATGCTGGCCGCGCTCGACGACCCGCGCGAGTGGATGGCGGCGACGATCGGCCAGCTTGCCCGCGTGGCGCGCACGGCGTCGGAAAAATATACCCGCAGCAAGGTGCGCAAGCGGCTCGCGCCGCAGCTGGCTTATATTCTGGAAGAGCTGCTGACCGAGAGCAGCGCCGAGAACAGCCAGAAAGAGTATTACTATCGCAGCATCATCGATTCGATCCTCGATCTGGGCGAAGGCGCGCAGGTGATTGTCACGCTGGCCTATCTGATCCAGCGCCTGGCGGTCGATCGGCTGTATATCCTCGGCGATATCTACGACCGCGGCCCGGCGGCCGAGCGCGTGATCGACCGGCTGATAGCTTATCACGACGTGACCATCCAATGGGGCAATCACGATATCTCGTGGATGGCCGCCGCCAGCGGCTGTGATGCGCTGATCGCGAATGTCATCCGCATGGCGCTGCGCTACGCCAGCCTGGAGACGCTGCTCGACGGCTACGACATTAGCCTGCGCTCGCTGGCGCGCTTCGCCGAGGTGGCCTATCGCGACGACCCGTGCGCGGTGTTCCAGCCCAAGCCCGGCCCACCGGTGGAGGATTACACGCGTGAGCTGATCGCGAAGATGCATAAGGCGATCGCGATCATCCAGTTCAAGCTCGAAGCTCAGATCATCGCGCGCCACCCCGAGTACGCGATGCAGGATCGCGTGATCCTCGATCGGATCGACCTTGCCGACGGCACTGTCACGCTCGGCGGCACGAGCTACCCCTTGCGCGATACGCGTTGGCCGACGCTCGACCCGGCCGACCCGGCCGCGCTGACCGAGGGGGAGGCGCAGGTTGTGGCCGAGCTGCGTGAGGAGTTTCAGCACAGCGATCGGCTGCGCGAGCATATCCGCTTTTTGTATAGCTATGGTAGTATGTTCCAGGTGCGCGATGGGAACCTGCTGTTTCACGGCTGCCTTCCAGTGGATCCACAGGGTGAGTTTATCGCGTTCCCGCTCGGCGGCGAACTCCTAAGCGGGCCGGCGCTGCTGGAGCGCTACGAACAGATGGCGCGCGAGGCCTTCTTCGGCAGCGACACGGGCGCGCGGCAGGCCGGCCAGGATGCGATGTGGTACTTGTGGTGTGGGCAGCACTCGCCGCTGTTCGGCCGCACGCGCATGACCACCTTCGAGCGTTACTTCATCGCCGACCCGGCCACGCATGCCGAGCCGAAGGGGCCATACTATCGCCTGCGCGAGAGCGAGGCGTTTTGTATCAAGGTCCTGGCCGCATTCGGCGGGGATGTCGAGCGCGGGCACATCATCAACGGCCACACACCTGTGAAGGTCAGAACCGGCGAGCGCCCGCTCATGGCCAACGGCCGGCTGATTGTCATCGACGGCGGGATGAGCGAGGCCTACCAGCCGGTCACCGGCATCGCCGGCTACACGCTGATCGCCAACTCGCACGAGTTGCTGCTCTCAGTCCACGAGGTCTTCACCTCGGCGGAAGAGTTGATTCGGCAGGGCAGCGATATCACCCCACAGACCGAGCGGATCGCGACGTTCGAGCCGCGGGCGTTGATCGCTGCCACCGACACGGGCAAGCTACTGCGCGGACAGCTCGAAGATCTGCGCAAGCTGGTCGACGCTTATCGCGAGGGCGAGCTGGTGGAAGGCGCGGCGCAGTAGACAGGAGACAAGAGACACGAGACTGACGCTATAGTCTCGTGTCTCTTGTCTCTTGTCTCTTGTCTCGCGTCTCGCACTTCACGGCCGCTCGCCGCGCGCCAATGTGCGGGCGATCGCATTGTGGCGTGCGATCAGCGGTGGCAGGTCGACGCCGAGCAGCTGGCCGTCGCGCACGCGCACGCGCCCGTCGATCACGCTCAGATCGACGTTGGGCGGCTGGCAGAAGACCAGCGCCGCCAGCGGATCGTGGACGGCGCCGCCGGCCAAGCCCAGCGTGTCGAGCCGGTAGCCGATCAGGTCGGCCGCCATGCCACGCGCCAGGCAGCCGATGTCGTCGCGCCCCAGCACCGCCGCGCCGCCGCGGGTGGCTAGCCGTAACGCCTCGAGCGCGGTCAGCCCGGCCGGGTCGCCCATCACGCGGTGCAGCAGCAGCGCCTGGCGCGCCTCGGCCAGCATGTGCGAGCCATCGTTCGACGCCGAGCCGTCTACTCCCAATCCTACCCGCGCGCCGGCCCGCTGCAGCGCCCGCAGCGGCGCGATCCCCGAGGCCAGCCGCATGTTCGAGCTGGGGCAGTGTGCGGCGCCTGTGTGGGTGCGGCCGAGCCGCGCCACCTCATCGGCCGAAGGGTGGACCATATGCGCGTGCCAGACATCCGCCCCGACCCAGCCCAGATCCTCGGCCAGCTCGACCGGCGTGCGGCCGAACGTGGCGCGGCAGTAGGCATCCTCGTCCAAGGTTTCGGCCAGGTGTGTGTGCGAGTGGACCGCGTAGGCGCGCGCCAGCGCGATGCTCTCGCGCATCAGGTCGGGTGAGACCGAGAATGGCGAGCATGGCGCCAGCACGATCCGCAGCATCGCATAGCGTCCCGCGTCGTGATATTCCTCGATCAGGCGGCGCGAGTCGCGCAGGATCGCCTGCTCGTCCTCGACCACGCGGTCGGGCGGCAGGCCGCCCTTCGATTCGCCAACCGACATCGAGCCGCGCGCGGCGTGGAAGCGGAAGCCCATATCTCGCGCGGCCTGGATCTGGTCGTCGAGCCGCGCGCCGTTCGGCCAGATATAGGTGTGATCGCTCGACGTGGTGCAGCCGGACAGCATCAGCTCGGCGATCGCGATCTTGGTACTGACGGCGACTGCCTCGGGCGTCAGGTTGGCCCAGATTGGGTAGAGCGTTTTCAGCCAGGTGAACAGGTTGGCATCCTGCGCGGCCGGCAGATTGCGCGTCAGCGTCTGGTAGAAGTGGTGGTGGGTGTTGACCATGCCCGGCAGGATCGCCATGCCGCGCGCGTCGATCACCTCGTCGGCTGACTGCGGGAGCTGGTCGCTCGGCCCGACCTCCTGAATCACATTATCCACCACGAAGAGCGCGCCATCCTCCCAGCGGGTATCGGCATCGTCCATTGTGGCCAGCAGGGTGGCGTGTTGGATGAGAAGCGTTGACATAATTTTTCTCTCGCTTTGCAGTCGCTAGGGTAGGTATCACTCTAGAGGTGGGGGCCTGGGGGCGGGCTTTGCCCGCCCCCAGAGCAGATTTTTCTGGTGGTCGTGCTGGCGGCCTTGCCGCCAGCACGACCACCAGAAAAGGCATCAGGAAGGGCTGCGCCCTTCCTTACCTATCCCACTGAGCCCGATCATGGGAAGCGTACTAGTTCACGCTATGGCGTACGAGCCGCCGGTCCAGATTGGCCTCGGCCGCGAACGCCTGCGCGACGCCGAGCTGGAGCGTGCTAAAGGTCTTGATTTCCGACAAGTCGATTCCCAACCCGACCAGCGCTTGCGCCACCTCGGGCCGAATGCCCACGATGCTCACGCGGGTGCCGAGCAGCCGTGCCGCCTGGACAAGTTGAGTCAGGCCGAGCGCCACCCGTGTGTCGACGACAGGGACACCGGTAATGTCCAGGATTAGCTGGCGCGCCGAGGTTTGCTCCAGCGCCTGAAGCGCCTGCTCCTGCATGAGGGCCAGGCGTGTCGTATCCAGCGCGCCGACCAGCGGCATCACCAAGGTTGATGCCAGCAACGGCAGCACCGGCACGCTCATCTCGCGAATGATCTCCTGCTGCTGGTCGATCACGGCCAACTGTTCGGCGATTTGCGCGTGGCTCGCCTCAGCCGCGCGGCGCGCAGCTTCGACCGCAGTGTACTGAGATGTCAGATCGTCGGTGCGCTGCTGAATGATGTTGGCCATTGTGTTAAAGGTTTCCGCCATCAGGCCAATTTCATCACGCGAATCGGGAAGATCGCACCGCACGCTATCGTCGCCCCTTGCGATGCGACTTGCGGCCCAGGTAACGCGCCCCACACGCCGCGCCATGTTGCTCGCCAGTACGGATAAGGCGCCCAGGCAGAGAATACTCACGACCAGCGTTCCAGCCAGCAGCGTCACTCGCAGTTCCAGCGCCGAAGTGAGCGCCTCCTGGCGGCGTATATCCGCAAGCTGGGCTTCAAGAGTGCGAATGGCGGCCAACCGATCTCGGATGTGGTCGAAATCTACTTTGCCGCGGTAGCCGGTTGCGATGAACGCGTCAGCCGCAGCCGATGGCCGCTTAGCCAGACGCTGGCGCATCTGGATGCCCACATCGTGGACGTAGACCCGCCAGGCCTGCACCTCGGTATCGATCTGGCGCAGTTGTTCGCTCTGCGTCGGGTCGTCGCCGACCAGTTCCTGCAGTTGCGCGAACTCCTTGGCATAGGCTTGATTGTTTTCGGCGTAAGACTTGAGCAACGCCTTATCGCCGGTGAGCAGGTAGCTGCGATACGCCATCTCGACGTTGGTGAGGTGGACGAGCAAGGCATCGGCGCTCAGGACAATCGCATTGGCGCGTATGACCAGCTGATCGCGATTCTGGCTCGCGAGGATCCCGTTGTAGACGACCCCGCTCATCAACCCAACAATGATCAGAATTGCCCCGGCGCAGACGAGGATCTTGGTTCGAATGCCGGTGTTGTTGAACCAACGTCTCATAGAATGGGTCTCGCTACTTCATTGCTCTGGTGTGCAAACATGGGTATCGGAAGGTGGAGAAGGCTGCCTACCACCCTGCCCACCGATACGCAACACCCCACGGCTACAATTTGATCATATAGCACCTCGTTAATGCTCGTATGTACAATCAAATTGCTATTTCATAACAGAAGGTTTGATTATGATAGATGCTCGTACGCTGCTCGTGCCGCGCCGCGTGCTCTGTGCGCGATCAGCCGCGCGGGCGAGTGCGATCGGATCGCGCCCCCACGTCGTCGAGCGCCTGCTCCTGCGGCCAGCACTGGACATCCGGGTTGTTCTCGTAGCTGTGCTTGAGTATGGGTTTCTTTTGCTTCATGCTCAATT
>DATFXE010000583.1:0-3429 GCA_035258585.1 Roseiflexaceae bacterium
GACCCAATCGCGGATCTCGGGCATATCTTCCAGGCGCTCCCGCGCATAGGCCGTGGCCTGAGCGATCAGGTCATGACACGCCCTGATCCGCGTGGGGGCACGCTCGTGCATCCGCGGCGCGCGCCGCAGCGCTTCGATGCACGGCTGATAGCGGCTCATCCCGTTCAGCACCACCATGTCGAACGGCGTCGTGGTCGTCCCCTGCTCGTTGAAGCCGCGCACGTGAAAGCGCTCCGCGTGCGGTCGCCCATGCACAATCTGGTGGATCGCGCGCTGGTACCCGTGGAACGCGAACACGACCGGTCTGTCCGCGGTAAAGAGATCCACGAACTGCGTCGTATCCATGCCGTGCGGGTGAAATTCGCGCGGGAACAGCGTCATCAGGTCCACGACATTCACTACCCGTACCTGCAGCTCAGGTGCGTGCCGGCGCAGCCAATGCGCCGCCGCCACCGTTTCCAGGGTCGGAACGTCGCCCGCGCAGGCCAGCACCACATCCGGCTCGCCGCCCTGCTCGTTGCTCGCCCACTGCCAGATCGACGCCCCAATGGTGCAATGCTCGATCGCCGTCTCCATATCCAGCCACTGCAGTTGCGGCTGCTTATCGATCACGATCAGGTTCACATAGTCGCGGCTGCGCAAGCAATGGTCGGCCACCGAGAGCAAACAATTGGCGTCCGGCGGCAGATAGATCCGCGCCACCGTGCCGCGCTTGGAGAGCATGACATCGATCAGGCCAGGGCCCTGGTGGCTGAAGCCGTTGTGGTCGTTGCGCCAGCAGGTCGAGGTCAGCAAGATGTTCAGCGAGGCGATCGGCGCGCGCCAGGCGAGTTTGGTGCCTTCTTCGAGCCATTTGGTGTGCTGTACCGCCATCGAGGCTGAGACCATCGCGAACGACTCATAGGTCACGAAGATCCCGTGGCGGCCACTCAGCAGATAGCCTTCAAGCCAGCCCTGGCAGAGGTGCTCGCTCAGCACTTCCATCACGCGGCCATCCGGCGCGACGTGGTCGTCAATGTCGATGGTTTTTCCGACGAAGCAGCGGTTCTCCACCTCGAACATGTTGTTCAGCCGGTTCGAGTTGGCCTCGTCGGGGCAGAAGACCCGGAAGTTGTGCTGCCTGGCGTTTTGGGTAAAGATATCCCGCAGCAGCTGGCCGAGCTGGCGGGTCGATTCGTGCCGCTCCACAGCCGGCTGTCTGACCGCAAGCGCGTAGCTCCTGAAGTCGGGCAGCTCGAGGTCGATGAGGAGCTTCCCGCCATTTGCGTGTGGATTGGCGCCCATGCGGCGGTCACTCGTGGGCGCGAGCGCAGCGAGCTCCTGGATCAGCCGGCCATTCGTGTCGAACAGCTCTTGTGGCGCATAGCTGCGCATCCACGCCTCAAGCATGGCGAGCTGCTCGGGGTCGGACATCACATCGGCCAGCGGCACCTGGTGCGCGCGAAACGTCCCAGCGATCGGCAGGCCGTTGACCTCCTGTGGCCCAGTCCAGCCCTTGGGCGTGCGCAGAACGATCGCGGGCCAGCGCGGGCACTCGGCGACACCGTTGGTTCGCGCGTCGTCCTGGATGGCGCGGATCTGGGCGTAGCAGGCATCGAGCGTCGCGGCGAACGCCTGATGCATGCGCGGCGGATCGTCGCCTTCCACGAAATGCACCGTGTAGCCGTGGCCTTCGAGCTGCGCGCGCACCTCGTCGTCGCTGGCACGGCCCAGCACGGTGGGGCTGGCGATCTTGTAGCCGTTCAGGTGCAGAATCGGTAGCACGGCGCCGTCGCGCACTGGGTTGAGGAAACGAATGCCGTTCCAGGAGCCGGCCAGCGGCCCGGTCTCGGCCTCGCCATCACCAACTACTGCGGCGACGATCAGGTCCGGGGTATCGAAGGCCGCGCCAAAGGCGTGGACCAGCACATAGCCCAACTCCCCGCCCTCGTGTATCGAGCCGGGCGTCGGCACACTGACGTGACTTGGCACGCCGCCCGGCGTCGAAAACTGGCGAAACAGCCGCTGCATGCCCGCCGTATCCTGCGTGATGTCGGGATAGATCTCGGAGTAGGTTCCTTCGAGGTATACATTCGCCAGGACGGCCGGACCACCATGGCCTGGGCCAGCCAGGAAGATGATGTTGGCATCGTGTTGTTGAATCAGCCGGTTCAGATGCACATAGACGAAGCTGAGGCCCGGCGACGTACCCCAGTGGCCGAGCAGGCGTGGCTTGATGTGCTGCGGCCGCAACGCTTCGCGCAGCAAGGGGTTGGCCTGCAAATAGATCTGCCCGATCGTCAGGTAATTGGCGGCCCGCCAGTAGCGATCGATGCGGTCGAGGAGATCGTCAGGGAGCGGCCCCTCAGGGGGCGGCTCCGGCGCTGGCGTGGGCGCGCTGCTGGCACGAACCGTACTCGAGATCGTGGGGTCAAACCTCCACATGATCAGCTCCTCTCTCTAGCAATAGCCGATCGGTGTGCCGGGCGATCATCAGATCTTCATTGGTCGGCATCACCCGAACAATGGCCGCGCTGCCGTCGCGGGAAATGATCGGCGCGTGGGCGGCATTCCGGCGCTCATCGAGCTGGATGCCCAGGAAGTCCATGCCCGCACAGATGCGCGCGCGAATCGGCGCGGCATGCTCCCCAATCCCGCCGGTAAAAATCAGCGTATCCAGCCCGCCCAGCACCGCAGCGAGCGCGCCGAGAAACTTGCGGGCCTGGTAGCAAAAGAGCGCAATCGCCTCAGCGGCGCGTGGGTCGCGAGACTCCTGGTTCAGCAGGTCGCGCATGTCGGCGGTGCTGCCCGAGATGCCGAGCAGGCCAGCGCGCTGATTGACGAGTGTATTGACCTCAGCAGGCGACATGCGCTGGGCTTGCAGCAGATACAGCAGCACCCCGGGATCAAGATCACCCGAGCGGGTGCCCATCACCAGCCCGCCGGTTGGCGTCAGGCCCATGGTCGTGTCGACGCCAATGCCGCGCTGCACCGCTGCCATACTGGCCCCGTTCCCCAGATGCGCGATGATCACACGGCCGTCTGCCGCGGCTGGGTCTGCGCTCCGCAGGGCATCCATAATGAATTCGTAGGACAAGCCGTGGAATCCATAGCGCCGGACGCCTTGGTCCCAGAGCTCGTACGGGAGGGCGTAGTGCTGCGCGACGCTCGGCATGTGGCGGTGAAAGGTGGTATCGAAACAGGCCACCTGGGGGATGGACGGATAGGCCTGGCGCGAGGCCTGGATGGCGGCGAGCGCCTGGGGCAGGTGATCCGGATCCAGCGGCACGAGTTGTTGCAGCGTAGCGATGAGGTCATCGCTGATGCGTTGCGGCTCCTGGTAGCGGTCACCGCCGTGGACCACGCGATGCCCAACCGCGTCGAACGCCGTGCCGGAACTGTGGTCTTGTAACCATGCAAAGAACGCGTGCAGCGCGGCGTCGTGGTCGG
>DATFXE010000584.1:0-2570 GCA_035258585.1 Roseiflexaceae bacterium
GCCTGCGATGATCGCGCGGTACTTTAAATTCTTTTGTTATTCAGTTTTCGCTCGCAGAGCGAAAACTGAATAATAGGACTTACGCAGTTGGCGTTTTAGCGGGGGTGCGGGGGCCTGCGGTTCCCGAGAACCTTCATTTCCGCCCACCCGTGGCGGCATTGCCGCCACGGGTGGGCGGAAAGAGGAGTTTTTTGGAGGGCAAAGCCCTCCAAACCACCCAACTGCGTAACTCCTAAACAGATAAAATGATCAGCAGGCCTCGGCGCGCGGCCGCAGGGTGACCGAGCGGCCGAGTGTGCTCTGCTCCAGCGTCTCGCGGTAGACACGCAGGATATCGCAGGCAACCGACGACCAGCCGAAGCGCCGCGCGCGCTCGGCCGCTGTCTGCCCCATCTGCGCCCGCAGCCGATCGTCGCCAAGCAGGCGCTCGAGCCGATCGGCCAGCGCCGCAGCGTCGTCGGGCGGCGTGAGCAGACCGCTCACGCCATCCTCGATGACAAAGGCCGGGCCGCCGGCGTCGGTGGCTACCACCGCGCGGCCGCAAGCCAGGCCCTCCAGCGCGGCCAGCCCAAACGACTCGTAATGCGACGGCATAGTGATGATATCGGCGGCGGCATAGAACAGCGGCAGCTGATCCTGCGCCCGCGCGCCCACAAAGCGCACCGCGTCGGCGACGCCAAGCTCGGCACGCAAAGTGTCGAGCCGGCGCTGCTCGGCGTTCCAGCGCGCGCGCTCGCCCTCGCCGTGCCCGCCGACAACCAGCGCAGTCAGCGCGCCGCGCCAAGGAGGCCGGCGCTCGACCAGCAGCGCGATCGCCCGGATCAGCGCGTCGATGCCTTTGAGCGGCTCGATCCGCCCGACCAGCAGGAGCAGCCGGTGTGGTGGCGGCGGCAGATCCAGCATATCACGTGCCGCGGCCATATCGCGCGGATGGAAGCGCCGCAAGTCGACACCACACGGCACCACGCGCACGCGCTCGGCGTCGGCACCATAATGCCAGATCATCTGCGCGCGATCCAGTGGCGTCGCGGCCACGATCGTATCTGCCGACTCGATCAGGCGACGCTCGACCGCGATCCGATGGCCGGTCTCGCGCTCTTCGGCCCCGCGCGCGACCTGGTTTTTCATTGCGCCGAGGGTGTGGAACATATGCACCACCGGCACGCCCCAGCTGCGGCGCAACGATAGCGCGGCCTGGCCGGAGAGCCAATAGTGGCTGTGAATCAGATCGTAGGCCAGATCCTGCCCGTCGGCGAAGCAGCGCACGCGGCTGACGAACTCGGGCATATAGTCGAGCACCCAGTTCTTATCGTATGGCACGCTGGGGCCGGTGTGTAGGTTAATCACACGCACGCCGTGGTCGAGCGCCACAGCTGTGGCCGCGTTGGGGTTCTGGCTGCGGGTAAAGATATCGACGTCAATCCCGCGCCGCCCGAGTTCCTGGCTCAGCTCGAGCACATAGACGTTCATGCCACCTGCCTCTTTGCCGCCGAGCTGGGCAATCGGGCTGCTATGGACACTCAGCATTGCGATTCGCATGGTTCTCCCTGCGCGACACTACACACACATCCCCCATCGAGGCGCTGGTCAACCTCGATGGGGGACGCGGCATCGCATTAATTGTAAAGCATGGTTAGCGTGTCGTCGCTGCATCCCGTCCGCATACGCGGGGGGTGTATCTAGACCTGCCTATTATACGAGATTTTGAGCATTTCAGTTTTCTACTGCATGGGCAATTTTAGTTCCAAGACGTGCGCAAGGAGTCATGTTCCTACCTCCTGCTTGCGTAAGCCCTATGGGACATCATACTTGCGAAACAGATCATCGAGCGCCTCGCGCAGCAGCGGCGAATCCTTGCGGCCCAGCCGCTCGGCCAGGGCCCGCAGCTTGCGCATGCTCGAAGCCGGGTAATAGCATGACTTCATCACCATCTCTTCGTTCGGCGGCAGCGCGACCTGGTTGCGCCCGCTCTCTTTGGCAGTCGCCAGCGCGGCGTCGGCGGCCTGGAGCAGGCTGCGCGCATCTTTGGCATCGCGCGGATACTGCGCGACGCCGATGGTGATCATGACGTTGCGCTGATCGGGTAGGTCGAAACGCTCGCTTGCCTCCACCGTCGCCCGCAACGCCTCCATGCGCAGGAAGGCCTGCTCCAGGCTCAAGCCAGGCAGTACGATCGCAAACTCGTCGCCCGAGAGGTGGTAGACGCTGGCTGGCGCAGCCTCCTTGAGCAGCGCTACCAGCACCCGCAGCACACGGTCGCCGGCAGCTTGCCCGAAGTCGGCGTTGATCTCCGCGAATGAGTCGATGTCCAGCAGTGCTACCGCGATGGTGTTCCGCGCGTCGATCGCCTGTTTCAGCGCGCCATTGAGAACCAACCGGTTGGGTAGGCCGTCGAGCGGGTCGTTTGATGCAGCCATGTCGATCTCCTTACATATATTATTATATATATATAAATATAATGTATAGCATATGAGTAGACTTGTGTCAAGAGGATATATTGGATCGGTGGCGGCCGAGCGGCAAATGCTAAGGCGCGAATGCAGGCGGGTCCTCCACTACGTAGTTTTTAG
>DATFXE010000585.1:0-3680 GCA_035258585.1 Roseiflexaceae bacterium
ACGAAAAAGTTTAGCTATTTGTGCAGCCCTCAGTAACACCCTCGCAGCCATAAAATAAAGCGGTCGCAGGTGCTCATTGGGGGCCGCGCAGCGGCCCCCAATGAGCACCTGCGGGTGGCAGATTGGAAAACTGCGAGCTATCCCAAGCGCCCGCTGATATATTCCTCGGTGCGTGCGTCGCGCGGGCGGGTGAAGATTTCGTTTGTCGTCCCGTATTCCACCAGCGCACCGATCGGGTTCTTGTCGTCGCGGTCGACTGTGAAGACCGCCGTCTTACCGGCGATGCGGGCGGCCTGCTGCATGTTGTGGGTGACAATCACAACCGTGTAGCGCTGACGCAGCTCATCCAGCAGTTCCTCGATCTTGAGCGTGGAGATTGGGTCGAGCGCCGAGCACGGCTCGTCCATCAGGATCACGTTCGGCTCGACGGCTAACGTCCGCGCTATGCTCATGCGCTGCTGCTGCCCACCCGATAGAGCCAGGCCCGATTGCTGGAGCTTATCCTTGACCTCGTCCCAGAGCGCCGCGGCGCGCAGGCTCTGCTCGACGCGCGTGTCGAGCAGCTTGCGGTTGTTTACCCCTCCTAGCCGCAGGCCCACCGCCACATTCTCGTAGATCGAGCGCGTGCGCAGTGCGACCGGCTGTTGAAAGACCATGCCAATCTTGCGTCGCACCAGTGTCGGGTCAACGCCAGGCGCATAGATGTTTTCCTCGTCCAGCAGCACCGTACCCTGTGCGCTCGCGCCATCGAGCGTCTCGTGCAGTCGGTTGAGGCAGCGCAGGATCGTGGACTTCCCACAGCCCGACGGCCCAATAATGGCGGTGATCTCGCGCGGCTCAATCCGCATATTCACAGGCTTGACCGCCTGCTGCTTGCCGTAGAACGGCGCGAGATTCTGGATGGTCATGCTATGGCCTGTTGATGTGGATGTCATACATATTGTCCTACAGATGATACTGCTGGCTTACTCAGATGGGAGGTTTGGAGGGCAAAGGCCTCCAAGAAGCAAAAGAGAAATTTCTCGGGGCCTGCGGCCCCGCACCCCCACCTGGCGAGTTTGCCAGCAGTATCACAGATATGCCGAGAGAGATTGAGCGCCAGAAATCACACAGCACGCTCACGTTGTTCTAGCGCCCGCGCAATCGGCTCCGCGTGGCCAGGCGCACGAATACATTAACTAGCAGCACAGTCATCATGAGCACAAACGCTGTGCCCCAGGCCAGCGTATTCTCGCTGGGGAAGGGCGACTCGGTGTAGCGGTAGGTCAGCAGCGGCAACGCGGCGATCGGGCCGAGTAGGTTATAGGTCAGCTCGTTGTTGCCCAGCACCGTCAGGATCAACGGCGCCGTCTCGCCGGCGCCACGCGCGAACGCCAGCAAGATGCCGGTGATGATGCCCGCCAGGGCTGTGGGCACGACGACCGTAAAGGTCGCGTACCAGGTCGGCGCGCCGAGCGCCTGGGCTGCCTCGCGGGTATCAGTAGGCACCAGCTTCAGCATCTCTTCAGTCGTGCGTGTGATCGTGGGAACCATGAGAATGGTCAGCGCGACGCTGCCGGCCAGACCGGAGAACGCCTGGAATCGCTGGACCAGCAAGATATACGCGACCACGCCGGCAATGATCGAGGGCGCGCCACTGAGCACATCGGTACAGAAGCGCACGATCGTGGCGAGCCGATTTTTGGGGTACTCGGCCAAAAAAATGCCGGCCAGCAAGCCGATCGGGATGGCTAGCAACAGCGCAACCCCGGTGACGAGCAGTGTACCGACGATGCCGTGGAGCACCCCGCCACGCGCGACCACATCGGTTGCCGGCATGGCGACTGGCTGCTGCAACGCGCCGGCATCTGCTGGGGTCGCGCCTACGAGCGGTGTGGGCGCTGCCCCAGCGCCGGCCAGGGCTCCCACGTCGATGTTCGCGAATGGGTCAGCCGTGGGCGCACCTGGGGCCGGCGTCGCCATGCCCGCGGTGTTGTCAGGGCTGGCACCAGCCAGCGCGCCGACGTCGATGTTGGCGAACGGGTCGGCTGTAGGCGCCGGCTCGCCACTAGTGCTCGCCGCCTGCGTATCACCTTGCGCCACGGTCGGCTGCGCCGTGGCGGGCTCTAGCGCGGCCGTATCGCCCGACGGAAGACCGGCAGCAGGAGTGCCTGCCGATGTGCCGAGGTCGGACGTGGGGGCCGTGACTTCGCCCGCGATGGTTAGCGGCGGCAGGTAGGCTTGGGTAAAGAACTCGGTGTTGAGCGCCTTGCCGCCGACCACCAGCACATAGCCGATGATCAACACCAGCGGCACGATCGCTACCAGCGTGCATAGCACGGTCATACCGCGCATCAGCCAATCGCCGGCTTTGCGCCGGCCATAGTTAGGTGTCGCGCTTGCTCGCAGGCTCATATACGCGCCCCCGCCGGCCCGCGCGAGACCTGCCAGACCAGCAGGCGCGCGAACAGATTCAGCAGCAGTGTGATGCCAAACAGCACCAGCGCTATCTCGATCAGCGCGCTCTCGTGCAGTGCACTGTTGGCGTTGGTCAGTTCGCTCGCCACCAGCGAGGCGGCCGTGACGCCCGGCGCGAACAGCGAGGTGCTCAAGCGCTGACTGTTACCGATCAGCATTGTTGCGGCCATTGTCTCGCCCAGTGCACGGCCTAGGCCGAGCATCACCCCGCCGATGATGCCGGCGCGCGCGTAGGGCAGCACCGCCTGCCAGATCACTTCCCAGCGGGTTGCGCCGAGCGCCAGCATGACCTCGCGCTGGGTGCGGGGCACCACTGCCAGCACATCGCGGGTGATCGCCGCGATGGTCGGCAAAATCATAATCGCCAGTACCACGCCGGCGACCATAATCCCGCGCCCGACTGCCACCGGTCCAGCCAGCTGCGGCACCACCTCGCCGAGTGTCTGTGAGATCGGCTTTGCGACCGTATCACGGAAGACTGGGGCAAAGACCAGCACTCCCCACAGGCCGTAGATCACGCTGGGGATGGCGGCTAGCAGCTCGACAGTGAACGATAGCGGCGTGCGCAGCCAGCGCGGGCTGAGCTCGGCCAGGAAGATACCGATACCGATGCCGATCGGCCCGGCCAGCAGCACCGCGACCGCCGCCGACACCAGCGTGCCATAGACTGCGGGCCAGGCGCCGAAGGTTGCCGGACTGGTCTCTGTATCGACCGGATTCCACTCCTGCTCAACTAGGAAGCCCAGCCCAAACTGCTGGCGCGCGAGCGCCGAGCCGTTGTAGGTCACTGCTCCGATCGCGACGACCAGGCCGATCACCATCAGCGCGAAGAACAGCGTGATGAGATAGAATGGACGATCGCCATGGCGGGCGCGCTGGCTCAGTCTTTGCCAAACGTTAGCTTTTATCGCTCCTGTTTGGGCCATAACCTGCTCCACAAGAACCGAAAGCCAAGAATCGTTCGACGAACAGTAGTTCTCGATTCTTACTGACAGGACTTACGCGGTCGTGCATTGCGGGGAGGTCACCCAGAGGGTACCCGAGGGCTGCAAGCCCTCCAAGAACCTTTTTTCTGGCACACAACGGCGACACCCAGAGGGTACCCGGCCGCCGTAGTGTGCCAGAAACAGAAGACCTTGGGGAGACGCGGCCTCCCCAAACCCCTCCACCGCGTAAGTCCTGTTACTGAGGGCTGCACAAGTAGCAAAATTTTTTGGTGGGGA
>DATFXE010000586.1:0-5309 GCA_035258585.1 Roseiflexaceae bacterium
CGAATATGCAGCCGGCTTCGAGAATCCGTATATCGCCGACTATCTCGCGGTTGCTCAACCAACTCTGCTTCCCCCCGAACCATTTGCTACGATTGGAGCCTCGGTTTATTTAAATTGGAAGGAGTGGCGAGCAGGGAGAGAGAAGTAATTGTAAGGCCTCGCCTTCGTTGCGGATCGCGACCTCGCCGATCCAGAAGCTGCTGCCCGCTTCATGCTGATAGACGAGCTCGCCCAGGCTGCTCTGAAACGCCACCGCCCATTCTGAGAGCGTCACGCTTTGTAATGTGGATCTCAGCCACACGGCGGTTCGATGCAACAATGGCTCCATTTAGCAACAGAATGCGGTGACTATGTACGGTGTATCCGACGCAGCAACTGGACAAACACCGTCAGCCGTATCTTGTCTTTGTGTACCGTGGATTTTGAACGCCGGGTAGCCCATGTCGCGGCACCGGAGGGCGAAGTCGGCGTAGGCCGCGGGGCTGTCGAGGCCGCCGCTTGTGTCCCCGTGGTAGGTGCTGGCGTAGCACGGCAGTCGCTCTTTGTAGCCGCCCAGCAGGCGGTAGATCGGAGCCTGATAATACTTGCCGGCGAGATCCCACAAAGCAATATCGACTGGCGCTAAGCCGATACGAGCCACCTGCCGCAGCGCTCGTTTCACATCGGCGTAGATCCGCTCGCGCTCAAGCGCGTGCTTGCCGATCAGGTAATGGACGAAGGAGGGCAGGATGGCGAAGTCGGCCGCACTCCCACCAGCGTACTCGCCAACCAGACCGACATCGGTGAGGATGCGAAGAATATGATTGGTTTGCGTGACCGTGCCACCAGGGACATACACCAGGTTGAAACCATTATAGTCTCGGCCCAGGTTCTGCAATGTATAGGTGTAGGTGTGGATCTCGATACCCGTAATGTGTGGCTCAGCCATTGGGCACCTCTCGTACTATTCCATTCGCTCCGCAGCCAGAGAATGGATTTTCTAGCCGCGTCGCTCGCTTCACGGTCGCTGCATGATCGCCGCCAAGCCCGCTGTGTCGAGCTTGACCCCAAGCCCTGGCGCTTGCGGTACAGCGGCACACCCCTCGGCGTCGAGCACAAACGGCGCTGCCAGATAGCCAGAGCGCCTCGATCCGTCGCGGATCCTTCCCTATCGGCACTGATTCGCGCTGTCGCACTTTGGCAATTACGCTATCGGCGTGGTTTTCAAGGAATGGCTCGCAGCATACCACATCACGACGACCAGCGCAGCTCGCCTTCGCTTTCAATTTTCGCGTCGTCGAGCTCAACCCCCATCCCTGGAGCGGTCGGCACGGTTATCATGCCATGAACCGGCTTCAACGGATTGCGGAAGAAGAACTGGTGGATCTCATTCCACTTGATCAGGTATTCGAGGATCGGGCACAGCGTGGGCGGCTGGGCGGCGATGAACTGGGCGGTCGTGGGTGTTGAGTGGCCGTGCGGGATCAACACCACCTCGTAGGTCGAGGCCAGCGCAGCAATCTTGAGCATCTCAGAGATTCCGCCAGCCCAGTAGATGTCCGGTTGCAGGACATCAGCGGCGCGCGCATCCATCAGCTGCTTTAAGCCCCAGCGGGTGTACTCGTGCTCGCCGGTCGCGATCGGGACTCGTGAGCGCGCCCGGATCTCGGCGCAGGCATCGATTTTGTCGGCCAGCACGGGCTCCTCGATCCAGCGCACGTCGTATTCGGCCATCCGCTTGGCCATCTGGACGGTGTAGGGCACATCCCAGCTGCTCCAGGCATCAAGCATAATATCGACATCCGGCCCCAGCGCGCCGCGCAGCGTACGCACCAGTTCAAGGTTGCGCTCCATGCCGGCCCGACCGTCGGTAGGCCCGTGGCGCACGAACCACTTGGTGGCGGTGTAGCCCTGCTGGGCAAACGCGCGGGCGCGCTCTGCCACGCGCTCGCTTTGGAGCGAGAACCCCAGCGCGCTGGCATAGGCTGGGAAGGTCTCACGAACCGGGCCGCCCAGCAGGCGATGCACGGGCAGTCCAGCCGCCTTGCCACGCAGATCCCACAGCGCGCAGTCGACCATGCTGATCGCCATCATAGTCGCACCCTTACGGCCGTGAATGGCCTGGCGGTACATCAGATCCCACAGCCGCTCAGTGGCGATCGGGTCGGCATCCTGGAGCAGCCAGCGCAGCTCGGTGTCGATGATGTAGGCCACGCTCGGCGTGATCGGGCCGCCGAGGCCAGTCACGCCCTCGTCGGTCTCGATCTGCACAAACACCGCCTCGATCGGGTAGCTGCTGGCCGCGCCGGGCTGGATGTCGCCAAACAGCCCTGGCGCGGCCTTGTGCTCGGGGTAGATATCCAGCGGACGGCTGAGCCGCTCCTCCCAGAACTGGCCTTCGACTGGCATCGATCCGGAGACAAGCCGGAGCTTCACATCGGTGATACGCATAGACAGCCCTCCATTTGATGCACGAACTCGTCCACGTCGATATCTACTGCTGGCTCGTTGTCTTGCTCAACCAACGTTCTCGCGCCATGCCTCGACCACAAAGCGGCCCTCATCGCCAATCTGCACGAATGCTGTGATGAAGGAATGTGCGCTGAGAGTATACCGCAGTCTGGAGATGCTGAGGGCCGAGAGCGGAAGGTTGAAACTACCCGAAATCGGGTGGGTTCCTCTCCTCGATCCTCCGCCCTCAGTTCTCTGAACCAGTATACGGACATCTATTCGCAACCGTGCTCGCTGAAGACGGGAAGATTCGATTGGGCGATGTTTTGCGATTCCACATCGAAAGTATGCTAGGATGGATGCGGTACGCTCCCATTGATGGCAAGTTCATAGTACAATCGGGTGCTCACTGGGCGAACCTCCAATCCGCCTTGGGACATCATCTGTTGGCGCGGTGTGCGTGGAGCAGGCATCAAAGACAGTCGAGTGAGGCAGACACATGCAGCAGAAGGTACGCTGGGCGGTCGTCGGCACAAGCGATTTCGCCCTGGACTGGATCGCGCGCGGTATTCGCCTGGGCCGCAACAGCACGCTGGCGGCAGTGGTGAGCCGCGATGTTGAGCGCGCCGCTGTGGCGGCTCAGCGCGTCGGCGCACCACACAGCTATCCGTCGATCGAGGCAATTGATACGGCTGTGGTCGATGGCGTGTTCCTGGTGCTGCCGAATGAGCAGCACGCTCCGTTTGCGATCACCGCAGCGCAGCACCACCTCCACGTGGTTGGCGAGAAGCCGATGGCACCGACGCTGGCGGAGTGTGATGCGATGATCGCGGCTGCCCGCACCAGCGGGGTTATGCTGGCGGTAGCTCACTGTATGGAGTGGGCACCACCGGTCGCCAAGGCGCGTGAACTGGTGGCGAGTGGTGCGATTGGTGAGGTGATAAGCGCGACAATCACGGCGTCGTTCAACTCGCCGCCTTCTGGGCGCTGGCGCCAGAGCGACAGCACCGAAGCCGGCGGCGGCCCGCTATTCGATATGGGCGTGCATGCGATTGACGCGATCGCGCGCATTGTTGGGCCGATCGAGCGGGTCGCGGCATATCTCGATGGGCGCGTCCATGCCTATGCGACCGAGGATACCGCGACTCTGCTGCTGCGCTTCGCCAGCGGCGCTCATGGTGTCGTGCAATCGCACTACAACTGCCAGCAGAACGCGCTGGAGATCCAGGGCAGCGCCGGGCGGATTTGGAGCAGCGCCTGGTGGGGACGCGATTTCGCTGGCGACCTACACCTGCAGCTCGGCAGCGAGGTCACTGATTTCACGCTGCCGCAGGTCAATGTCTACGTGCCGCAGATCGAGCATATCTCGGAGTGCGCGCTGAGTGGCGAGCTGCCGATCATCTCGGGCCAGCGCGGGCGAGCCAACATCGCAGTGATCCGTGCGGCGATCGAGTCGGCCCGCAGTGGGACTGCCGTGGCCGTGGCGCACGCCTAGAACAGGCTGGCGCTTTTGGCTGGTTGCTCAGAGTAGCGTAGGGCCATTTTCTTGCCTGGCTGGTAACTGGCAACGGAAGGCACGTTCTCGCGCTTCCGTTGCCAGTCTTTCTCTTGATTACGCGTTGACTGGCTGCACCTCTGAATCGGGTTCAAGAACTGTCAGTTCTGCCTCGGTAGATGCGCTCTCAGGAATCGTGACTCTGAGCTGACGGCGCGGCCTGGCCGGCCGGCTCGACTCGTCAGCGGTGATGGTATCGTCATCCTGCACCGGGTTGATGCCTGCAGCGTCAGAGCTGCCCGCGCGCTCACCTCCATGTGCAGCGCGCTCACTGGCGCGCCGCTCCTGGTCGCTGGCTGTACGGGCGCGGCGAGCCGCCTGCTGCTGGCGACGATTGCGCACGAATTCCTGGCGCTCCCCATAGGTCTCCTCCAGCGCCATCGGCGCACCATCGATCAGCTCAGCGCTCAGAATAAGCACGAACAGCCGTGGCGCCTCCTCAATCCGCATCCGCTGGCTCCGATATATGCGCTCTGCCCGTCGCAGCTCTGTGATGTTGCCAACCAGGCTCGCTTTTGTCTCCGACCACTGCCTGTCGATCTCAGCCAGCTTGGTCTGCACTGATAGGCCGCCCTGCCGCTCCATCCGGCAATCCAGCTGGCCGGCGATCCGCACCCGATTGCCTTGCCGATACAGTATTTCTGCCTGTGCATAGGAGGTTGGGACGGCGATATTGACATCGACCGACTCGTCGATCAGCGCGCCGAGACCGGGGAAATCGACAGGGCGCGCGAAGCTGACCTGCAGAATCGTCCCGGCAAGCTGTACCGAGGGCAGATCGGGGTGGCGCGCGATCTGCGGCGGCTCGCTAATCACGCCCTCAAGCCATACGCCGCTACTGGCGCGGCGCTCCTGGTCGTTCGGCTCTCGCACGCTACTCACCAGCAGTTGCATCGCGCGAGTCGGTCGGCCGCGATCGAGCCGGCCGCGCGCGTCCTGGGTATCACTGGCAAAGCGCGGATCGAAGGTCTGTTTGAGCTGCAAGGTGCCCTCAAAGGTCAGCAGCGTTTCGGCCTCAGCCGATTCAAGCAATGCGGCACCCGGCACATCTGGCTCAAGCTCGATTTTCAGCGCGAACATACCGCCGTAGGGCGAGCGCGCCTGAATTACGAGTTCCTCGCGCATGCCACGCGTGCCGCGTGCGCGCCCCTCTTTACGCGTGACTTCGATCATGTTGGCGCGCCCAGTGACTTTGTCCCGGCGCGCTGTGCGGTCGCGCACCAGCATCGTATCCAGCATGCCAACCACGATGACCCGATTCTGCGTTGGAGTATTGACTTCAGTTGTCATAGTTGTGAGTTTCCTTGTTTGTTTGAGAACGTCG
>DATFXE010000587.1:0-4109 GCA_035258585.1 Roseiflexaceae bacterium
AGTAGTGGGAACGATGCCACCGTTCGGTTTTGGAATCCGCAAATCGGCACCCAGCTTCAAATACTACCGCATCCTGGAGCGGTCATCGCGATTGCCTGGAGTCGCGATGGCCACATGTTCGCGAGTGGCGACATCGCAGGCGTCATTCGACTCTGGGAACTGCAAACGGCCGGGCCACCGATCTGCATGCAGACCATCCAGGCGCATACGGTGTGGCTCAACGGATTGGCGTTCGCCCCGGATGGCCGCACACTTGTCAGTGTGAGCTGGGATCGAACCATGAAACTGTGGGACGTGGCGAGTGGGCGGCTCCGCGAGACAGTGAGTGGGCATACCGATCGGGTGCTGCGGGTGGATTGGAGCCGCGATGGACGAGTCGTGGCCAGCAGCGGCCGTGACCAGACGCTGCGATTATGGGATGTCGAGCTCGGCACATACCGTGCTGTGCTGCGAGGTCACAGCGGCGGCATCGATGGACTCGCCTTTACGCCCGACAGCCGTACCCTGATCAGCGGCAGCGACGATGGCACGCTGCGCGTGTGGGATGTAGCCGACGGGCAATGCGTGCGGGTTTTGCAGGGCTATGCCCCCGTTCCCTACGTCGTTGACTGGAGTCCGGATAGTGTGCAGTTGATCAGCGGCGGCACCGATCGGTTGGTGACGGTCTGGGATACAATTGAACAGAGGCCGCTGAGGACGCTGAGCGGGCACAGCGGCGTTGTGTGCGGCGTGGGATGGAGTTCGGATGGCCAGTGGTTAGCCAGCAGCGAATGGGACAATGCCATTCGCTTGTGGGAGCCAGCTTCGGGGGCCTGTCTTCGTGTGTTACGGCACCCCGACGACAGGGGCAACTGTTTCTACGATCTGGCGTGGAGTCCGGATGGACGACGCTTGGCCAGTGGAACCAACCGGCATGGCGTGCAGGTGTTCGAGCGGGCAGCGCAGAGCCATCATTGGGATGGCCGCAAGTTCCCGACCTTGATCCGTCACGTGGCCTGGAGTCCAACCGGAGTGCAACTGGCTGGCGCCGGCGATGACGGAATCGTGTATGTGTGGAATCCGGACGAGGATACATCGCCCCAGCGGCTGGCGGGCCATCAGGGGGTCGTCAAAAGTCTCGCGTGGAGCCCAGATGGAAGGTGGCTGGCTTCGGGCGGTGGCAGCGAGCGTGGGGAGCTGTTTGTGTGGGATCTCCAGCGCGGCGAGCGCGTGGGTGCTTTGATGAATGACGCGGGGATGGTTTCCGCAGTGGCCTGGGGAGCGAGCGGCGCAGTGGTAGTGAGCGGCGGTGGTGATGGCGCCCTGCGGTGCTGGGATGTACAGCGTGGGAAGGTCATGTGGGCGCGCCAAGCGCACGAGGGAACAGTTCAATCGCTCCGAAGAAGCCCGAATGGCATGCAACTGGCGAGCTGCGGCGATGATGGGGCGATTATGCTCTGGGATCTGCGCACTGGCGAGCACCTCCAAACGCTGCGGCGCGACCGGCCCTACGAACGCATGGACATCACCGGGCTGACTGGCATCACGGCAGCGCAGCGCACTTCGTTGATCGCATTGGGTGCGGTGGAGGGGATGGGCAATCGGCCTGCGGCGATCAAGAGTGGCGATCAATCCGTCGCCACCGAAGTCTATCCGGCAGCTGATGTGCAGCGGACGGACGGCGGCCGAAATGTGGCGATCGGCCTGCCGTTCCAGCCGACCGCGTTCATCGGCCGCAGCGCCGAGTTGGTCGCGATCGCCAGGCTGCTGGCCGACCCAGGGTGTCGTCTGCTGACGCTAGTCGGGCCGGGCGGGATCGGTAAAACCCGCCTGGCGCTTGAGGTCGCGGTGGGACACACCAGCGCGTTTGCCGACGGCGTCGCGTTTGTCGCGCTGGCCTTGGTCAGCACCCCCAACCAGATCGTCGCGGCGATTGGCGAGACCCTCGGTCTCTCCTTCGCCTCCCAGCCCGATCCCACCGCCCACCTGCTCGGCGCTCTGCGTGAGCGCCAGATGTTGCTTGTGCTCGACAACTTCGAGCACCTGCTTGACGGCGCCGATCTGGTCGCCGACATTCTGGCACACGCGCCGCAGCTCAGCATCCTGGTGACCTCACGCGAGCGTCTCGATCTCCAGACCGAATGGCTGTTCGACGTCGAGGGGCTGGCCTACCCGCCAGAAGGGCCTCCCGCTTCGGCGGCACCGAGCCTGGAGGCTCTGGCCGACTACAGCGCGGTTCAGCTGTTCAGGCAGCGCGCCACGCAGGTTCAGCCAGGGTTGATGCTCGACGAAGCCACGCTCACGACGATCGCTCGGATTTGCCAGCACATCGCGGGGATGCCGTTGGCGATCGAGCTGGCCGCCGCAGGGATGCGCATGCTGTCGCTCGCCGAGATCGAGCGGCAAATCCGCACGAGCCTGGACATATGTGTAGCCACACTGCGCGACGCGCCAGGGCGGCACCGCAGCATGCGCGCGGTGTTCGACCACTCGTGGAACTTGCTCAGCAAGGAGGAGCAGGCGCTGTTCAGCCATTTGGCGGTCTTCCAGGGCGGCTGGACCATGGCTGCTGCTGAGCAGATCGCCAGGGCAACGCTTCCGACGCTCACGGCCCTGGTCGACAAGTCGCTGGTGCGACGCGACAGCACGGCGACGCGGTCGACCGCTGGGCCGACGGCGACGGTGTCGGATGCTGTGGCCGAGCCGCGGTATGTCATGCTGGAGCCGATTCGCGAGTACGCGCTCGATCAGTTGGTGGCACGCGGTGAGGCGGCGGCGCTCCGGCGCGCCCACGCCAGCTACTACCTGGCGCTGGCCGAAGCAGCCGTGGCCCAGTGGGACAGCCCGTCCGCCGACGCGGCGATTACCCAGCTCGATCGCGAGTACGACAACCTGCGAGCCGTGCTGCAGTGGGCCCGCGACGGTGGCGACCGCACACTCGGGCTCCAGCTCGCCACGGCGCTTCGACGGTTCTGGCAGCGCCGTGGCTCCTACAGCGAGGGGCGCGTGTGGCTGGAGGAACTGCTGGCACGGGACGACGCGCCCTCGGACATCGTGGCTATGGCCGCGCGAGAGCGCGCGCTGCATGCGGCGGCCTGGTTAGTCTCCGACCAGCACGATTTTGCACGCGCCATGCAGCTCTTTGAACAGAGCATCGCGCTGCGGCGGGCCTTGGGAGAGAGCGAGGGCGAGACGCAGTTGCTCCTCGCGACAGCGCGCCAGGCGCGCGCCGCTGGGCAGTATCAGCGGGCGACGGCGTTGTTCGAAGCGGTGTTGGAGCGCCATCGCGCCATGGGCAACCGTGAGAGCGCGAGCGCTGGCGGCCTCGGGCAGTCGCTCTACGATCTGGCGCTGGTGCGCCGCGAGCAGGGCGACGTTGCTGGCGCGAGCAGCCTGTTGGAAGAAGGTCTTGAGCTGCACCGCACGATTGGGGAGCACGAGGGAATTGCGATCGGGCTGCTGGGGCTCGGCGATATCGCGCGCGACCAGGGCGATGCAGGAGGGGTGCGAGCGTATACGGGACAAAGTCTGGCGATCGCGCGCGAGCTGAGCATCCAGTGGGCGATCGGTTTTGCGCTCAATAATCTGGCGTTGGCAGAGTACGTAGATGGCAACCTCACGCGCGCAAATGCCCTTGCCGACGAGAGTGTGTCGCTCTTTCGCAGTATCAAGGCCGATGGAAGCCTCGCGGAGGTACTGATGACCAAGGGGCAGATCCTGTGGGCCCAGGGGGACGCGACGGCAGCGTACGCGGCCCTGACCGAGGCATTGCAACTGGCGCTGAGCTTCGGCCCGCGCCTGATGGTACCATACGCTCTGGAGCGATTGGCCGATATGGTGGTTGAGCGCGGCCAGACGCAGCTGGGCGTGCAGTTCCTTGCCGCAGCGTCGGCGTTGCGCGAGCAGATGGGCACGCCGGTGCGACCGGCCGATCAGACAAGCCTGACCAACACCTTGATGACCGCTCGATCAGCCCTCGGTGCCGGTGCCTTTGCAGTCGTATGGGCCGCGGCGAAGGAGCTGCCGCTGGAACAGATCCTCAAAACCATTCCCGGCGCGGAAGCGTTTTCGATCACTGCCGCGCCGCTCGATGCGCTTCCCTCCACCACCAATCGCCCGCCTCTTGCGTG
>DATFXE010000588.1:0-4703 GCA_035258585.1 Roseiflexaceae bacterium
CTCGGCTGGTAGTTCAGCCGCGTCACGGCATCCATCACGCGCCGCCGCGTCGCCTCTGTCACCGTCCCCGTGCCGTTCAGCACATATGAGACCGTGGCGGTCGAGACATCCGCGAGCGCCGCCACCTGCTTGATCGTCGCAGCCATGTGCATCTACTCGTCGGTCCTCAGCTAGATGGCTGAGTGAAACGATTAACGGGTGAATCGATTAAGTGTTGAAACGATTAACTGGAGTATAGCAGGCTGTATCCGTCTTGTCAAGATCTTATTACACGGCTTACGCAGTTGGCATTTTACTGATATGTGCATTGATTTGGCATATTTGGTGGGGGTCACCCAGAGGGTACCTGGGGCCGCTGGCCCCCGAGAACCTTGAATTCCGCCACGGGTGGCGGATAAGGAGTTCTTTGCAGGGCTGCGCCCTCCAAACCTCCCACCTGCGTAACCCTACACTTTACAAAATGGCTCTGATAGCCTATAATATGCGTGCGTTAACGGTGTCATTTCCGCAGTTGTTCGGGAGCATCTGAGTAGTTCGGCCAGGACTGAGAGTTGCGCTCTCAGTTCTTTTTTGGCTCAATCGCAGGATTTCGTCGCGCATCCGCATTCCGGCAGATGTCCCGCGGAACCGAGCCAGTTGGAATAAAGGCGAAGACAATGAGTGAGAAACCCGCGTACCTGACCCGTGACGGTCGCACGAAGCTCGAAGCCGAGCTGGAGGATCTGATCACCAACGGCCGCAAGGTGGTTGCCGAACGTATCGGCGCCGCGAAAGAGCTGGGCGACATTTCCGAGAGCGGCGAGTACGAGGATGCCAAGAATCAGCAGGCGCACTTGGAAGGGCGCATCCGCGAGATCAAGAGCATTCTCTCGCGCGCCCAGATCATCGACGAAGAGAACGGTCAGGGCCACGAAGTTCGGGTTGGCTCCAAGGTGACGGTGCGGGTCGACGGCGAGGACGAGGAGGAGACTTGGACGATCGTCGGCAGCGCCGAGGCCAAACCCCGCGAGGGTAAGATCTCGAATGAGTCGCCGCTCGGCGCGGCCATGCTGGGTAAGCGCAAGAACCAGAAGGTGACGGTGCAGACGCCCTCCGGCCAGATGAAGCTGACGATTATCAAGATACAGTAATTCTAGGGTGTAAAGCGTAAAACGTAAAGCGTAAAGCGTTGATGCATACGTTTTACGTTTTACGTTTTACGTTTTACATTGTTATGGAACTCAACGAACTCCAACAGCAGCGCCTGGCCAAGCTGGAGCGGCTGCGCGCCGCTGGTATCGACCCCTACCCGCCGCGCGCCAACCGCACGCACACGATCGCCGAGGCCCTGGCCGATTTCGATGGCGCGATCGAGCGCCACGAGCGCATGACCTTGACCGGCCGGATCGTCGGCGCGCGGCGCGTAATTGGCAAGCTGGCCTTCGCTCATATCGCCGACGAGAGCGGCAAGATCCAGCTCTGGATCAGCAAGGCCGATCTTGGCGACGAGTGGTTCGCCCGCTTCCGCGACGATCTCGATACCTTCGACATCGTTCAGGCCACTGGCACGCCGCGCCGCACCAAGACGGGCGAGCCGTCGCTGTTTGTCGAGCAGCTGGCTGTGCTGGCCAAGGCGCTCAACCCGCCGCCTGAGAAGTGGCATGGCCTGACCGACGTGGAGGCGCGGCTGCGCGAGCGCTACCTCGACCTGATCGTCAACGATGAGGTCAGGCAGACGTTTCGCACGCGTACGAAGATCGTCACGGCCATGCGCCGCTTCCTGGATGACCGCGGCTTTATCGAGGTCGAGACGCCGGTGCTCCAGCCGATCTATGGCGGCGCCTCGGCACAACCGTTCGTTACACACCACAATCAACTGCACCAGAACCTCTTCTTGCGCATCGCGGTCGAGCTGTATCTCAAGCGGCTGATCGTCGGCGGCTTCGAGAAGGTCTACGAGATCGGCAAGGACTTTCGCAACGAGGGCGTGGACCGCACTCACAACCCTGAGTTCACCATGATGGAGTGCTACCAGGCCTACGCCGATTACAACGACATCATGCGGCTGGTCGAGGAGATGTTCCGCTACGTGGCGCTGGCGGTCTGCGGCACGACCACTATCGAGTATCAGGGCCATACGATCGACTTTGGCCCGGATTGGCAGCGCGTCTCCATTCCCGAGGCGATCGAAGAGAAGACCGGGATCGATATCATGCGCGTCACCGAGCTGGAACCGCTTCAGGCCGCGATTCGCGCGGCGGGCCTGCGGGTCGACTCCAAGCCGAGCTGGGGCAAGCAGGTCGACGAGCTGTTCAGCGAGTACGTTCAGCCGCTGCTGATCCAGCCGACCTTCATCCTCGACCACCCGGTGCCGCTCTCGCCACTGGCCAAGAAGCGGCCCGACCAGCCGCTGCTGACCGAGCGCTTCGAGCCGATCGTCGCCGGCATGGAGCTGGGCAACGCCTTCACCGAGCTGAACGATCCGATCGACCAGGAGCAGCGCTTCCTGGAGCAGGGCCGTGCTTTTCGCGCCGGCGATAGCGAAGCACAGCAGATGGACCACGACTACATCAACGCGCTGATGTATGGCATGCCGCCCACCGGCGGCCTTGGCATCGGCATCGACCGCATGGTCATGCTGCTGACCAACCAACCGACCATCCGCGAGGTTGTGCTGTTCCCACATTTGCGACAGACCGAGTAGGCAGTCGGCAGTAGCCAGTAGGCAGTAGCGCTGATAAACAGCGAATTTCTGTGAAACTGCCGACTGCAAACTGCTGACTGCGAGGAGGAGATATGCCTCGTTCCTTCACAATCGAACGCGAGAATTTGCCTGTGGTCGTACAAGGCTGGCTGAAGGCCGTCAATTTGGGCGATGAGGAGCTGGTCGAGCTGATCTTCACCGAGCGCGAGGTGCTGTTGCGGCGGCCGACCAGCCCGCAGCTGCGCGAGTGGGCCAAGGGCGTCAGCGACCGCTACGACAAGGTGTTTCGCGAACTGGCCGGCATTTGAGGCATTGTAGATTGTAGATTGTAGATTGAGCTTCCGCAATCTACAATCTACAATCTACAATCTACAATTTGCAATCGGATGAACTACCTAACCAAAGACGAACTGCTCGACATCCACGCCTACATCCTCGAGCGCTATGGCGGCCGAATGGGCATCGCCAGCCAGGATCGCCTGACCAGCGTGCTCGAGGCGCCGCGGCAGATCATGTTCGGTATCGAGCTCTACCCCGACTTGCCGAGCAAAGCAGCCGCGCTGACGTTTCTCATCCTGAAGAGCCATCCCTTTGTGGGCGCGAACGAGGCCACCGCGCTACTGGCGCTGTTGCGCTTTCTGCATATCAATAACGCCGGGCTGGATGATATAACCGATGTCGATCTGCGCTGGATGGCGCGTGCGGTCAGCCAGTCCGATCTGGATCGTGAAGGGCTCGAACGCTGGCTGCGTGAGAATCTTGTGCTGTACGCCTGAGCAGTCGGCAGTAGCCAGGTAGCGACGTCGAACTCAACGTATCATTGCGTTTATTCGATGTCATCTTTGTCCGCACTTCGTCGCCGCTTCGTCGTACTGCCGCCTATCGACTGCCTACTGGAACAGAGGTGCCCCGTGACCGATCAAGATCGCATATTGTCACAGGATCTGCCGATCGACGCGCTCCCCGAGCCGCGCTGCCAAGCAACAACGCAGAGCGGTAGCCGCTGCCGTAACCGGCCGCTGGAGGGCCAGCGCTACTGCCGCGTGCATATCGCACTCGACGGCCAGGCCAGCGCGCTGCCGAGCGAGGCGGTTGCGCTGGAGAGCAGCAGCGCCGAGGATGTGCCGATCGAGTTCGGCCGGGATCCAGGCGCCGATGCGGCTGCGACCGTGCAGGAGGTGGAGGTCGAGATTCGCAACCAGGGCGATGCTCCCGCGGCGACGCGCGATTTCCTCGCCGATTTGCTGCGACTGATTCGAGAGAATCTGGCTCGGATGGCCCCCGATCGGATCGCGCGGGCGGCGACGATGATCCGCGAAAACATCAGCAGCGACTACCTCGACCCCGACTTCTGGCGCGGGATCGGTATGGTGTTGCAGTATCAGGCCGAAGAGATCTCCCAGCTGATGCAGCGCCGCAGGCGTGGCGAGTACACTACCGACGCGTTTGGTATGGATGCCGAGTTGGTCGAATTGGTCCGGCCTTTCAGCGCTTTTATGTACCGCACGTACTTCCGGGTCGAGTCCGAAGGGCTCGATCACGTGCCGGGCGAAGGCCGCGCGCTGCTGGTGGCGAATCATTCCGGGGTGCTGCCCTGGGATGGCATGATGATCGCCAGCGCCGTGCTGGAGGAGCATAGTGCGCCGCGCGTGGCCCGAATCCTCTACTCGCCAAGCGCGCTAGCGCTGCCGGGGCTGCCACGCGCGCTGGAGACCTTTGGGCAGGTCTGCGACACCTCCGAGAATCTGCTGCGCCTGCTGGAGGACGATCAGCTCGCCTGTGTCTTCCCCGAGGGTATGAATGGCCTGGGCAAGCTGTTCCGCGATCGCTACAAGCTGGCGCGCTTCCGGCGCAGCGGCTCGGTCGCTCTGGCGCTCCAAACTGGCGCGCCGATCGTGCCGGTCGCCGTGGTCGGCGCCGAGGAGACTTACCCGATGCTGGCGGATGCGCATCCACTGGCGCAGATGCTGCGGCTGCCCTTCTTCCCGATTACACCGCTGTTCCCCTGGCTCGGCCCGCT
>DATFXE010000589.1:0-3919 GCA_035258585.1 Roseiflexaceae bacterium
GATCCGCCCGCCGCGCCAGGGCTGGGCCTGGCTGTGTGCGCCGTTGCCGCCTTCCACGGACGGCGGGCCGGTGAACCAGATCGAGCTCGATCTGCGTGTGGCCAGTTACAACCCGTTCGCGGCGGGCCGCGGCAAAGACGCGCGCGATCTGGGCGTGGCGCTCTCCAATGTGGAGCTGCGCAACGATCCGCTGGAGCTCGATGGCGAGAGCGGGCTGCTGCTGGATCGCATGACCGCCGGCCCCGAGCCATCCGAAGGGCTGCGGCTGCTGGGGATGAGCGGGATGGCGCGCGGCAAGCCGGGCACGAACGTGCCCATTACCCTGTGGTGGCGCGCCGAACAGCCGCCGCCACAAGGCGTGTTTACGTTTCTGCACCTGCTCGATGCGGCCGGCCAGAAGGTGGCCGACTACAACGCGCCCCTGGCCGGCGATAGGCGCCCGCGCCCCTGGGTCGCGGCTGAGCCGCTGAGCGACCAGGCTGCGCTGGCGCTGCCGGCGCACCTTGCGACAGGGCAATATCGGCTGATCGCCGGCGCTTTCGATCTGGCCAGCGGCGCGCGCCTGGCCGAGGTCGATCTGGGGGCGTTTGTCGTCGAATAGGCTCGGCTGGCGATTGCCCACGAAGGGATGCTACTGATCTCTGCATTGGTTGCTTATCTTTTGGTGGGGGTCTGGAGGGGGCACCCAGAGGGTAGTCGGGCCCCTCCAGACCTCCCCAATCAAGACAGTAGTTAATTGTGCAGAGATCAGTAAAGTCGGGGATTTCTATCTCAAGTGTCATGGGAATTCAACGATTTGCGCTCTCGACTCCTGAAATATGGCTTATTCATCCTGGTACCATTGCTGGCCTGGCTGGCTGTGCTGGCCGCGCTGGCGGCTCGTCCCACGGCCTCGCTGGACGAGGCCGCCGGTCTCTATAGCCTGCAGGATGGCGATGGTGCGGCCTACCAATGGACCAGCAACCGTGTCGATATTCCGATCCACGCGCGCAGCGGCCCGACCGCCGTTCGGCTTTCGTTCGGCCCGGCGCGCTGGCAAGGGCGAGTCGTTCCGACAATTGAACTGCTGGCCGGCGATCAGGCGCTGGCAAGCTTCGCTTCGCCGGACCAGGTGCGTCATTACCACGCCGCGCTTGGCCCGAATGTTGCGACGCTCACGATCGAGGCGCCGATCGAGCAGCCGGCCGGGGAGCGCCGCTGGCTGGGCGTGACGCTCTACGACCTGACGGCGACGGCGAGTGGGCTGCCGCTGCGTGCGGCGACACAGGCAGTTGTGCCCGCGCTAGCGCTGCTGCTGCTGGCGCTTGGCTTCGCCTGGAGCGTTTGGCGCGGCCAGGCGATCGTCGCCGGGCTGGCGCTGCTGGCGCTGCTGCCGCGAGTGATACTGCCGCTGGTGACGCCACCGGGCTTTCGGCCCGACGAGGTTGTGAGTCTGGTTGACGCCTGGAACATCGCGCATACTGGCCGCGATCACCTGGGCAACCTGCTGCCGCTCGGGGCGCAGGAGGCATTCGGCGACTGGATCTCGCCGCTGCTGACCTACTTGGAGCTGCCGGCCGTCGCTTTGTTTGGCCCGGGCCCGCTGGTGGGCCGGCTGGTGACGGCGGTGTTCGGGGCGCTGGCGACGCCACTGGTGTTTGTGCTGGCCCGTGCCTTCGGCCTGCCCACGCCCGCGGCGATCTGCGCCGGGCTGGTCGCCGCGCTCTCGCCCTGGCAGATCTTTATGAGCCGGATCGCTCTGCCGGGGGCGCTCGTCCCGACGTTCTGGACGCTGTGCATACTGGCCGGGCTGCTGCTGATTGGGCGCGGCGGCCGGCGTCAGGCGTTAGCGTTGGCGCTCGCTGCCGGCGTGGCGCTGTATGCCTACCCGACGCTCAAGCTGGCCGCGCCGTTGTTGGTGGGCTGGGCGGTGCTGCTAGCCCTGCTATGCCACGGCTGGGGCGCAGCGCGTCGCTGGTGGCCGGCGGCGCTGCTGCTGGCGCTGCTGTGGCTGCCATTCACCTACGTCACGCTGTTCAACCCCGCTAGCAGCACCCGGCTGAATCAGGCGGCGATACGAGCCGATAGCTTGGGCGCCTGGCTGGCGGCCTGGTGGAATGGCTACAGCGTCTACTTTGGCCCAGCTTTCTATTTGAGTTCTGGCGATGGCGACGCGATCCGCGGTGTGCCAGGCCACGGCGTCGAGCTACTGGCGAGCGCGCTGCTGGCGGCGCTAGGCCTGCTGGCACTGGCTTGGCGCCTGATTGGAATTTGCAGACTGCAGATTGCAGATTCGCGGAGAATCAAATCCCAATCTACAGTCTACAACCTGCAATCTGCAATAAAATGGTGGTTTCTCGCCGGCGCGCTCGCTCTGGCTCCGCTGCCGGCCAGCCTGACGCAGCCAAGCCCGCACGCCTATCGCGCCGCGCTGGTCGCGCCACTATACGCGCTACTAGCCGGGCTTGGCGCGGCTGCGATCCTCGATCTGCTCGCGCGAATCGGGCGTATCTGGCCGCGCCGCGCCGCCATCGTGCTGGTGGCGGCCCTGCTGGTAGGAGCGCTGGCATGGCAGGCTGGCGCATGGTTTCGCGATTATGCGCGCGATTACCCGCCGCGGCAGGCCTGGGAGAACCAGGATGGTTTGCTGGAAGCGATGCAGCGGGCGATCCGCTACGCGCCGGGCTTCGACGAGGTCTGGATCAGCTACCAGAGTATCAACGAGCCGTACATCTACCTGCTGGCCGCGCGGCCCATGCCGCCGGCCGAGGCCCAGGCGCAGATCCAGGTGACGCGCGAGCCAGGTCACTTCAACGCCATCACCAGCATCGGAAACTACCACTTCGTCCGCGTCGATGCGATCCCAAAGCAGCCGCCGATGCTGGAGGCGATCGCCGATCGGTATGGTGGGGCGGCGTTTCTGCTGCAATCCTGGCAGCAGGATGGCAAGCGTATTCTGGTCGTTCGGCATATGGACTAGCAGGCGGGGGACAGGAAACGAGAGACAGGAGATGCTCTTTTCTGTGGCCTCCTGTCTCTCGTCTCTGGTCTTTCAGTGAAAATGCTGATCGAAGACACATTCCATCCTCGCCCTCTCGGCCGCTGGCGCAACACGCAGGTAGGCGGCGGGCGGCTGATGCTGCGCAATGAGGGTCTGCGGCTGATCGTGGCCGGCGCGCGGCGCACGAACTATTCCGACGCACAGATCGACGATTATGCCGGGCTGGCACGCCGCCGCTTCCCGCACCGCCCGCCGCTGCGGCTGACGGTGCGGGCGCGCGCGTCGGAGCGGCTGGCCGGCACGGCAGGGTTCGGCTTCTGGAACAACCCGTTTTCGCCGCTGGGCGGTGCGCCTGGGCTGCCAGCCGCGGTCTGGTTCTTCTTCGCCTCGCCGCCCTCGGATATGCCGCTGGCGTTGGGAGTCCCCGGCCACGGCTGGAAGGCCGCCTGTATCGACGCCACTCGCCCGGCCGCGCTGGCGTGGGCGCCGCTGGCCCCCACGGTGCTGTTGGCGAACCGGGTGCCCGCCTTCTACCGCCGGATCTGGCCGCGGGTCCAGCGCGGTTTGCGCGTCGCCGAGGCCTCGATCCCCGCGCTGGATCGGCACTGGTGCGAGTATACGATCGAGTGGCGGGCGGATGCGGCGCGCTTTCTGGTCGATGGGGCAGTTGTGCTGGAGACCCAGCGGCCACCACGCGGGCCGCTTGGCTTCGTGGCCTGGGTCGATAATCAGTGGATGGTTGCGACGCCACACGGGCGCTTCGGCTGGGGCCTGCTCGACGCCGAGGCCCAGTGGTTGGATCTGGCATGCATCCGTATTGAAACGTTAGCAGGTTAGAACGTTGGACGGCTGCTAACGTTCTACTGATCCGTACATAGACACGGAATATTCTTTCTGGGGAGGTCTGGAGGGGCCTTCGGCCCCTCCAGACCTCCCCAG
>DATFXE010000590.1:0-13315 GCA_035258585.1 Roseiflexaceae bacterium
GGCCGCATGCTCGCTTTCGGCCGCACCGCTGCTACGGCGCTCGAGCGGCACGCCGTCGATGACTGTCTCGCCGACGATCGCCAGATCCTTGTGGTGGCCGTGGAAGACGATTTGCGGCAAGGTCTCGCGGTCGCCGATTCCGCGCTCGGCCAGCCACATCAGTGCACGCGCCTCATTCTCTAGCCGTGGGTTGAGCGCCGAGTCACGTGTCATCTTGACGATGTATTCCGGTGTGTCCGCACTGCGGTCGAACAGGAAGAACAGCACCTTGCGCGAGCGGTACTCGCCGCGCGCCGACAGGCCCCAACGATGCCCATCGATCGCGATACCGGCGGCGCTGGCGATCTGGCGCAGATAGGCTGGCGGCTGGTCATTCGAGCTCAGCTCGCTACGCCCAATCAATACGCCGTAGCGTCGCACAAAACGCCCAAGCATTGGGCTGCCGTTCAGACCCTGGTCGGCGCTGTCGAGCGCATCTTGCAGCCGCCGCAGCAGCGCAGCCAGCGTGTTGCGGGAGGCGCGCTTCACGCGCACCGGCAGGCTGGCGTGCGCGCGGCCGTTCGAGCTGCGTGTGGAGGAGGGATTCGGGGCCGCCGGCGAGCTGGAGCGCCCGCCAAGCGAGCGCGCGGCGCGCTTGAAGGTGGCCAGGTCGATCGACCGGCTGATCAGGCTGTGGTGCAGAAAGTAGCGCATCGTCGCCTGATCCTGAGCCGGCACGGCGGTATGCATCTCACCGCCCAGCGGAGTTAGCCAGTAGAGCCGGGGAGCGCCGAACATCTCGGCCAGCCGGCGCGGCGCAGCACGCAGCTGATCGGGCAGACCGTGCCGCTCGAAGTAGATCAGGCCATCCGGCTTCAGGATCCGGCGCAGATCCACCTGAAGCGCCCGATCGCGCGTGAGCTGGCGCGCCTCGCCGGCACCCGAAATCAACGCCAGCGAGACGCTCTGGTCGGCCAAACCGGCGGCGCCACCCAGGCTGATCGAGCGCAGGTTCGCCAGGGCATGTCGTCGGGCAGCCTCGTCGACCGCCTGAGCCATACGCTCGTCCGCGCAGATAACCACGAGCTCGCCGCACAGGCGCGCCAGGCTGATCAGCCGCGCCGGATACCCTCTGGCCGACAAGGCGCCGAAACTAACGATTCGCTCGAGTTCCAGGCTCGGCAGCAGAAACGACCAGTTCGCGCCTGCCACCTCACCCTTAAGATTGGTGCCGGGGATAAACTCAGTCGCAAGAGTCGTATCGAGCATTCCATTCCCCCTAAGCGCCGAACAGCCGACGCAGCAGCGGGAAACGCAGCAGCTCGGGGAACGTCTGCGCGACATTCAGATCTTTGCGATTCAGGCCAACCACTATCAGCGACACAAGCCCAGCCATCGCAAAGCTGACATAGACATATGGCTCTTTCCAGGAATAGTTCGCCGGCAGCGTCGATTGAAGCGCCAGCAAGCCAAGCGCGCCAATCACAATGCTCAGATACACCTTCACGTGCTTTCGCTCAAACAGGCTGATACCGGTGCCGAAGCGCAGCCCGGCCTGCTTCAGAACATTGTGAACGATCATTGTGCCACAGGTGCCGCAGGCCGCGCCAAAAGCGCCATAAAGCGGGATAAGCCACAGATTGACCAAGACGTTGACGACTGCGGCCAGGATATTGATCACCACGATATAGCGCAGCTTGCCATAGACTTTAAGCGTCAGCCCATTGAAGCCAAGGGCAGCGTTAAAGTAGTAACCGAACGAGAGCAGCGCAAGAATGATCGCTGAACCAGCCCACTGTTTTCCATAAATCAGAACGGTAATCGGGTGCGCCAGCGAAAACGTCAGCGCGAAGATTGGGAAGGATAGAATCGACGTCCAGATCGCCGTTTGCCAGTACAGGTTATTGATCCCCTCACGATCGTCGCGCGCGAACAGCCGCGCCGCGATCGGCGTAAACAGCAGGGTAAAGCTCTGCAACACAAATTGGTTCAGGATCGCGGTTGGCTGGACGACACGAAATGCGCCGACTTCGGTGGTCGACCGAAAATGGCCCAGCAGCACCGCATCCGAGGAGCTCATGAGCACGTAGACCAGATCCGATGTCAAGAGTGGAATGGTAAAAGCGAACAGCTCGCGCGCCGGGATCTGGATGCCCGACAGCTGAAAATGATCGAACAGCTGCTGTTTCTGGAGCGTCCGCACCAGCGTAAAGGCATACACACTCACGCCCAAAATGCCCGCCAGGAGATAGCCGGTGGCCAGAAAAAACTCATCGCTGCCGCCGACAATCAGCAGCAGAACGACGCCCAGCTTGAGACCGGGCGAGAGCACGTATTTGCGAAAGAAAATCGAGCGCGGGCTGGCGAAGATCGCGAAGAGCGCGGCGATCAGATCGTCGAGCGCTTGCACCGGGGCAAGCCCGATCAGAACCAGCAGCAGGGCGATCACCTGAGCTTTGTTGGCCTCCTGATCGCTCAGCAGCGTCTGACCGATAGAGCCCTGGAACACATATGCGCCGACAATCATCAATGTGCCCAGCGATACAATCGCGCCGATCACGAGTAGGATGGTGCCGAACATTTTGCCATAATCACGCCGCTCATGGTAGATCGGTACAAACCGAGTAATCGCGCGATCGAGTCCAAAGACTGCCAGCGTCTGGCCAAGCGTGACAAATGACATCGCGTAGGCAAACGCGCCATAGTGCGCCTTCCCGAGATACCGCACGATCATGACCTGGATGGCGAAGTTCACCACCATGGACATGGATCGGCCCACGAGCATCAGGCTCGATCCGCGAATCTGCCGGCCGGTTGAGCTATGTTTGGCGCGCGGCGCCGCGTCGATCGGCGCTGCGTCAATTGGTGGCGTTGTAGCCGATTCCATGCAACGGTATTCCTGTTCTATTGTGCATTGCCTGTTCGTTTTAGGAGTTACGCGGTTGGGAGGTTTGGAGGGCTTTGCCCTCCAACGAACCCCTATCTTTTTCCACCCACCTGTGGCGCCATTGCCGCCACAGGTGGGTGGAAAAAGAAGGTTCTCGGGGGCCAGCGGCCCCCGCGCCCCCGCTAAAACGCCAACTGCCTAAGTCCTAAGTTTTTAGCGAGGGTTCGGGCGCGGCAAAGCCGCGCCCGAACCCTCGCCTGGAAATGATGGAGGCGCCTTGAGCCCCGCTATGCCTCCATACAAAGACATCCTCATTATTAGTATACCCTGGTTCCCAGCGGAGCCGGGTAACCTTCGGCACTGACCGGTATCAAAGCCAGATCCTCCTGGTCCTGTGTCTGCTCCAGGGCGCGCTGCTCGGCGATATAGATAACCGCGGCGGCCAGCGCCATGATCAGCCACAAGTAGCGGATGAAGGCGAAGTGCAGAAAGATGCCGGTCGTCAAATATGTCACGATCGACAGCATATACGCCGTCGCCATGTTTGCGATCTCTGGCTCATCAATCAGCCAGCGCTTGCGGGCGCGCGCCAGGCCGCGCAGCGTTACATAAACGATCAGCAGGAAGCAGATCAAGCCAAGCCCCCCGGTCTCAGCTGCAATACTTACATACAGATCATGGGCCTCCCGGTCTGCATTCTGTGTGCGCAAACCGATCAGATCGGCATATTGCTGGTAGTATAGCGGGAACAATCCCGGACCCACTCCGAGGATCGGGTGGTCGAGAAACACAAGGGCCGCCGCGCCCATCTCCGTGAGGCGGCTGAGCGTTGCGCCATCGGCGCTGGCTACACCGGCTGAAGTATCGTCGGAGAACGACGTCACCAGCGTCTGAATCGAGTTCAGGCGCGCGGCATAGGTAGGCACCGCCGCCAGCACAACCGCCAGCAGAGCCACGATCACCCCGACCTGCCAGAGCTTAATATAACGCATGAAGACCATGATCACCAGCATCAACACGAACCCTACCGCTGCGCCGCGCGAATAGGCCAGCGCCGAGCCCACTGCGATCAAGCCTGTCGCAAGCCCGGCCAGGATGCGCATCAGGAGTTTCTTTTCGCCCCAGAATCGGAAGATTCCGACCGGAACCAGCATCAGCATGACCTGCGCATAGCGATTCTTTTCGCCGATCTGGCCGGCCAGGCGCGGCACGGTCACGGCGCCGTTGATCGTTTCGACACCAGTGTTTAGCTGAGCATAACTTAGCTGAGCAAATCCCCAATAGTTATTTTGAAACGTATGTGTGAGTTGCTGATACAGTGACAGCCCACCGATAAAAGCGCCGGCGATCAGCAGCGCCCAGGTCACCTGGCGCAACGTCTGCGGCGTGCGCACCACATTGGTGATCAAAAAGAACAGCCCGAGCCCCTCGAGTATGAACGTGATCAGGTTGTTAGTCGCTTCGTAGCGGTATTCGGCGAACAGCGTGCCTGCGACCTGCGCGGCAAAGAACAAGAAAATCGTCATCAAGATCGGGCTCATGACCAGCTTCTCACGGCGCACGATCACGTAGCTGGCCAGCGGGAAGACCAGTAGCGCCGGCAATGCCGCGCCGACCAGGCTAGGCACATTATGGAACTTCACGGCGATTACAGCGGCGTTGGTAAATAGAATGAACACGACGAGCAGCGTGGCCAGGTCCGGCTTTGCCAGGATCGCCAGAACGACCAGCAAGCCCATCCCGATCATCGTCGCCAGCGTGGCTTGATTGACCGCGATCAGCCCCAGAACGAGCGTGGTCAGTCCTATTAGAAAGACGACCAGCTTGCCGTTTGGCGGCGTGCGGCCTTCATACAGTCGTTCAAACATATGTGCTCCTCTCTTGGTTATCGCGGCGCGCGGCCCTAGTGGTCAACCACACTGATTTTGCTGGGGAGGCTCAGAGGGGCCGAATGCCCCTCTGAGCCTCCCCAGGTGGGGGTTATGGGGGCGGCCGGGTGCCCACACCCAGAGGGTACCCGGCGTCGCCCCCTGCACCCCCACCCAGCAGAAACACTGTAGCAAGCCACTAGTTCGATGCCACGCGCCCGCGATCCGTCACCGCGCCAGGCTGCGCGGCCTGCTCCGCGCTATCCCCAGCGCCACCAGCTTGACGCTGCGGCTCCCAGAAATCGATACGGTGCCCGCGAATGAGGTTGAACGTCGCGATCATACATGCGGCATTCACCATACAGAAAAAATACGCGATCGTCAATGGCTTCAGCCGACCCAGCCGCGTGCTGGCCAGTAGCAGGCCCAGCAGCGCGCAGCCATAAAATGCGAGCTGCGCCACGGTAGCGATCTGGTAGATCAGGCCGTTGTTCCACAGCAGCGGGCTGACGAGCAGCAGCAGCAGCAGCGGAAACACCACCAGCCGGCGCATCACTTTGTGTGCAAACAGCTGGAACGCATAGAAGCCATAGCGCAGCGGATTGAGCAGCTCGCGTCGTACCACCAGCACGCCGCGCAGCCCACGCGTGATCACGCGCACCTTCCGGCCAAACTCGGCGCCGCCCGATCCGGCTACTGGCTCGAACGCCTCGGCGTCCGGCGCAAATACCAGCCGGCGGCCCTGCACGATTACATCGGTCGAGACGGCGAAATCATCGGTGACACCCACCGGCACGCCGCGAAACAGCGAGCGGCGGATGGCGTAGATTGCGCCGGTAGCCGAGATAGCGTTGCCAGCCCGGCTTTGCGACTGTTTCAGCTTCCGATCGAAGTTCCAGTAGCTCTTCTCGCCGTCGCCGCTCAGGCTCTCGCTCTTCTTGGAAAGATAGCGCTGGTTGCCGGCCACCCCGCCGACCTCGGGATCAGCGAACGGACGTGCCAGCGCCCGCAGGGCACCCGAGCCATACATACTGTTAGCATCCGAAAACACCAGGATCTCACCATGCGAGGCGCCCACGGCAGCGTCGAGCGCGGGCGCCTTGCCCTGGCGCGGCAGTGCCAGCAGCGTCACGCCCCGGCCCGCGTAGCCGCGCACGATCTCGTTGGTGCCATCGTTCGAGCCATCCGAGGCGACGATCACCTCCAGCTGCTCGTGCGGGTAATCCAGCGAGAGAATATTATCGAGCTTTGCGCCGATAGCATCGGCCTCGTTATACGCGGCGATGATCATGCTGATCGGCGGAGTGATCTCGGCGGTTTGATATGGACGTGATAGCAGCCGCCCGCGCAGAAAGATCAGCGCCGGAAACAGTATATATGTGAAGAGGATCAAGGCCGCAGCGGCCCAGAAGAGCACTGCAATCATCGCGCGCCTCCTACCATCTTGTTCGCGAGCTGAGTTGTGTTAGCGGCGAGATCGAATTCGCTGAGCACTTTCGCCCGCCCGGCGCCGCCCAATCGGCGGCCAAGCTCGGGGTCGTCCGCCAGCCGCTCCAAGGCGTCCGCCAGGGCGACCGGATCAGAGGGCGGCACCAGCAGTCCGGTCACGCCATCTTCAACCAACTCGGGGATACCGGAGATCCGAGTGGAAATCACTGGCACCTCGCAGGCCAGCGGCTCCATCAGCGCCACCGGGATGCCTTCCATTTTGCCCGATTTGGTCTGGATGCTGGGCAGCGCGACCACGTCGGCTTGTTCAAGCATACGCAGCACCTCGGCGCGCGGCTGTCCGCCTTCTAGCCGCACCAGCCCGGTCAGTCCAGCCTGCTCGATCTGCCGCTCGAGGTCGGCGCGGGTCTGCCCATCGCCGATCAGGTGGCAGATAAAGTCGAGGTTGCGTTGTTTCAGCAGCCGGCATGCTTCGACCAGATGTGTCTGGCCCTTCTTCTCTTCCAGCGAGCCGACGCACACTATTCTGAATGGCCCACCCGGCGCCTTCTGACGCGGACGAAACAGGCTGGTATCGACGCCGCAGTGGATCACAAAGACTTTATCGCGCACATCTTCGCCGCAATGTCTGACGATCAACTCCTTGTTGTATTCCGAGATCGCCACGACAAATGCCGCCGCGCGCACCTTCTGCTTGAGCATATGCTGATCGACATACAGATCGTGCGCATGCGCAGTGAAGCTGAACGGAATGCCGGTCAGCCGGTGCGCCGCAAGCGCGGCGACCGCCGGATGATTGGCGAAGTGGGCGTGAATATGCGTGATGCCCAGCGCGCGCATCTCCTCCGCGAAGCGCGCCGCCTTGGGCAGAATGCCCAGGCCGCCGATCAGATAGTTCGCGCTGCCCCAGGCGCCGCGCAGCACCTCCCACCATAGCCCCAGGTAGGCGCGTGGCCGCGTGCGCAAAAAGCGCCACTGCGCCTTGAGGATCGGCCACGACAACACCGGCTGGTAGCGCGCCCGCGCCGCAAACGGCTTGGCCTCATCGTGCATCACCTTGGCGCGCTCGTTGATCAGCGGAAAGATTTCGACGCCGACCCCCTGTTGCTGAAGCGCCAGCATCTCGTAGAGCACAAACGTCTCGCTTAGCTTTGGAAAGCGCGACATGATATAGGCCACTTTGAGTCTATCTGTATGGTAAGATCGCCCCGGCTTATCTGCGGCGTGCTCCTCGATCAATTGCTCGATTGTCGCCATGATCTCGCTTCCTGGTATGCCGATTACGCCAATTACTACTATCTGCAACCCTATCTCGAAATAGCCTTGTCGCGCAGATTCGCGATCCGTGGCGCGCTGGTGCGCTGTGCTGCAAGCTGAGAATAGATCGCGTCATAACTGGCGGCACAGGCATCCCAGGTATATCGCCGCAGCACCAGTTCGCGGCCCGCCGCGCCCATCCGGCGGCGCGCCGCGGCGTCGCGCAGCAGCGCCAGCGTGGCCGCCGCGAACGCTGTGGGGGTATCGGCGATCGCCAGTTCGTGGCCGCTGGCGACTTCCAGCGCTTCCACGCCCATCGTCGTGGCGACCACCGGCCGGGCCATGGCCAGCGCTTCCAGCACCTTGTTCTTGATTCCGCTCCCCATCACCATAGGACATACCATTAGGCTCGCGCGCGCCAGCCAGGGCCGCATATCCTCGACAAAGCCAGTGACTGTGATAAGCGAATCGATCGCCAGCGCCGCGATCTGTGGCGCCGGGTCACGGCCGGCGATCACGAAATGCACGTTAGGCAGCTCGCGCCGGATCAATGGCAGAATGTCGTGATAAAAATGCAAAACCGCTGTCACATTTGGCGGAAACGACATCGCGCCGGTGAAGATAATCGTTTCAGGCTGCTCGGGTAGGTCGAGCGGGGCAAAATAGCCGGCATCGACACCATTCGGCGTGACATGCACCGGCACGCCGGGCGCCAGCCGCTGAACCACCCGGGCATCGGCGTCGGCAACCGTTGTGCAGGCGTTGAACTGGCGCGCAGCTCGGCGCTCCACGATCCGCGCTGCGGCTGCGCGCACCCAGGTTTGGGGCGATCTGGCGCGCACACGCCGCGCTGCTTGGAGCGTCTCGGAGTCGATCAGCTCCAGCAGTTTGGCCGGATGCTTCAGCCTGGCTGTGACTGCGGCCATGGGGAGCTGGCGCGTATGGATGACATCGAACGAGCCGGCCGCGACCACGCTGCGCACCCGCGCCTCCAACATACGTGCCGCCGAGATATCGACCGCGCCGCCCATGCGTATCCCGGCACGGGCCAGTGCTGGTTCAACCGAGCCCAGCAGCGCGGCGATCGGCTGCTCGCGTGCGACTAGGTGAACCGTATCGAACAGCTGCTCCAGCTCGGCCTGGTAGCGCTCGTGGGCGCTCGCCGGAGCCGGGCAAATGATCGTCAGATGATGATGCCGCAATCTGCGGAACAGGTGCCGACCGATCAGTGCATTGCCCTGGAGCAGATCGCAGGGCGGCGCGCGATCGACGACTAGGATGTTCATTAAATGCCTCGCTTCAGCACCAGAAGGACATTGTTCTTCAACCAACGGCCATCGCTCCGAAATGCCGGGTAGCGCGACAGATTGGTGGCGGCGAAGCGCAACCAGTACAGCAGCGTGATCGCCCGGAAAAACTCAACACTCGCGGGAAGATCGAGCTGCCAGATCGCTTCTTTGACCAGTGAGCGCTCATCCTGATCGAACGCGGCCGGCAGTAAGTATCCCACTATCTCCTCGCCTAGCTCCGAGCGCCGCTGCATTTTGCGCTCATAGGCCAGCAGATGCAGCAGATCGTGGAGCGGGATCTGGTCGGCCGAGGCGCGATCCCAATCGACCACCCCGGTAATCGTGCCCGCGTCGGGCTGTATCAGCAGGTTGCCCGGCCAGAAGTCGCCATGGACCCAGGAGAATGGCATCTCGCAGCCAGCAACTTGGCGGCGCAGCAAATCATCAAATTGATCGAGCTTCTGAAGCAATAGCGCAGACTCAGGCCAGCTCGGGGCAAGCTGGCGCAACAATGCTAGGTCATCCCCTGCGAGCCGCGCGAAGAGAGTATCATCCACAACCCGGCGGCGCAGCGTGGCGAGATGCAGCTGCCGGATCAGGTGCGCGGCATCTTGTTTCATCGTCACCGGCTCAGCCTGATGGTGCACCAGACTAGCTGCGCCGACGCCGGAGAGCGCGGTCTCGACGTAGTACGGGCGTCCCTCCCAATCCCCCCACGAGATCGCCCGCGGCACGACAGCACAGAACGAGCGCAGCTCGGACATCTCATGCAATGTAACAATGACTCGCCGGTGGCCCGTCGTACTGCGCTCGGCATCAGGTGTCAGGGGGAGCTTGAGCACCAGGCGGGGCTCATCTTGCGCACCTGCGCCGAGCATCGCCACGACGACGTCACTGCGTGTGAGCACAGCCGATCTGACGCGCAGCGACTCAGCATCCGGCCCGAGCTGCCCATCGGCCGCCAGCCGGGCCAGGAGCCGCTTGGCAAACTCGGTCTGGCGTTCCAGCTCTTTGCCAGCAACATAACGCGTCCACGGCTTGCGCATCCGCCCTATCAGCCGCTGGACCAATGTGTTATGGAGCGCTAGTTCGCTCATGCGCGATCTCCGCTAGATCTCCGCGAGCGACCGAACCGCCTCGCAGGTGTTTGGCATATCCACGCCAGATCAGCGATGTCACCGTCCGCCGAACCTGGTCGGCATCACGGGTCCCGTCGACCACTATCATCTGTGGGATGTGCTCGCGCAGGCTGAGATAATGCTGGCGCTGCTGTTCAAGGATCGCCGGGCTGTGCTCGCCTTTGCGCTCGTACAGAACCTCGCCGGGTGCATCGAGAAACACGACCAGGTTGGGCTTGGGCGCGGCAGCCGAAAGCAGCCAGCGGCGCACACGTGTCTTGAGCGATCGCCTGCGTGAGACATTCAGCTGGCCATCATAGGTATAGCGATCGAACAGGATGAGCCGCCCGCGGATCATATGGTAATAGCTCGTTGCATAACGATACCACTGCTCGGCTAGGTTGTTGAGGAAGCGCAGCCCACGCACAATCGCCCAGACTGGCATCTGGCTGGCCTTGTTCGGTCGCTTCGAGCGAGCCTGAATCCAGCGCGTGGTCGACAGGCCGACAGTGCTGGCCTCGACATTGCTGCCCATATAGATGTAACGGCTGGGCAGGTAAAACCTGCGCGTCAGCTCGGTAGCCAGTGTGGTTTTGCCGCCGCCATCGGGTGCGAGTAGGGCCACTGTCAAGGAGCGCGGCTGTAGTGCACCGGCGACCCGATCGAGTTTACGCAGCAGACGACGGCCGAATCGGCGACCAAGCACGCCAAGCTGCTGGCCACGCATCAGCCACGCCGCCACGGCCGAGCGATCCGCCAGCAGATCGACCCAGTTCTCGCCATCGATGAGCGCTGCTAGGCGCGGCCAACTCATCTCTGGCGACCAGAAGGCGTGCAGTTGCTCGGAAAGATAGCCCTCGTCGGCCACCTCGTGGCGAAGCGCCCGGATGCGCACACAGCGATGCGGTGCGAACATGCCCTTGTCGAGCACGCAATGGAGCAGCAGTGTGAGCAACTCATCTTCCGGTGAGAGCACAAATGTCGGTTCGCGGTGGCGCCGATGCTCCAGACAAGTGCGCGCCAGATCGGTCTCGATGGCGTGAATCGGTTTGCCGAACGCCAGTGTGCTAACAACGTCAAGTTTGAGCCAGCGATCGGTCGACTGATCGTATGCCACAAAAAACAGATGCGGGGCGTGCCCCCAGACCGGCAGCATCACAAACCCAAGCTGCGCCAGAGCCTCCTTGAGGCGGTCAAGCTGATCGGCCTGCACCAGTAGATCGACGTCGCCGCCATCTTCGATTTCCTCAAGCTCTTCATAACCGCGCAGAACACAATATCGAATATTTGTTTGCTCTATAGCGTGAAAAACATGCAGCAACAGCTCTTGCATGCACGAACCCCATTTTCTGCTGAAATGATGAAACCTAGGTGTGTTATAGCTAGAGACAATGTTTCGCACAGACAGTTCTCGCTTTACAGTTTGTGGGGGCTTGGGGGCGGGGCGCAGCCCCCAAACCCCCACAAACTGTAAAGTAATCACGAAGCTCGTCTGAGGGGTGAAATTTGACCAGTGCAGATCGCCTGATCAAACTTCACCCGAGCTAGCAGCTCATGCCGGCGATGGCGCAGCGATATTGGCTAGTGATGCTTGCTACGGCGATGCGACGTGGAGCCATGCCCGTTCGAATGGATCGACGAGCTATCCGCGTCGGCTGTATCGTCTTTGGTATACGCGGCTACCGCCTCGCCGATCGTATGACCTAGCTCGGGGTCAGCCGCATGCGCCTCCGGTGCCGCCGTCATATCCGGCGCTACCGCCTCGATAAACGCGGTGGTATACGGCGAGGCCGCCGTAGCCACATCCTGTGTGGCCTGGCCGGCATCGAACGCGGTCGACGCCGACTCATCGGCTGGCTGTGGTTCGACCAACCCGCCTGAAATCACACCTGCCGGCTGATCGTGTACGACCTGCTCGGCCGCTGCTGGAGCCTCGAGCGCACGCGGCGCGGCAACCAGCGTGCGTGGTGCTGCCCCAGCCGAGATTGCGGCCACCGCGCCCGAGGTATCCAGCGCAACACGATTGGCGGCGTAGGTCGGGTAGTAGAAGTAGGCCGGCCCAGCCTTGACGCGGTTCAGCACGGTGCCAATGATCCGTGCGCCGACCAGCCGCAGGCTCTCGACCGCATTGATCGTATTCTCGCGGCCGGTGGTGCCGCTGCTGACGACTAGCAGCACACCGTCGACCTGTGGTGCGAGTGCCAGCGCATCGGAATACCACAGCGGTGGGCTATCGACCAGTACCACATCGGCGCGGGCCTTATATTCCTGGATCAGGCGATACATGCGCTGTGAGCCGAGGATCTCGGACGAATTCGGGGCCACTCCACCGGCTGGCAACACGAACAGGCCAGGCACCGACGGCACCTGCGCCGGCTCGGGCAGGCCCTCGCTTTCGAGCAGCTGCGCCAGGCCGTTCTGATCGGATACACCGAAGAGCGAGGCGATCTGCGGCCGCCGCAGGTTGGCATCAACCAGGATCACCAGCTTGCCTGCGCGCGCCAGCACGACGGCCAGGTTAGCGGCGACATCGGTCTTACCATCGCCACGCGAGGGGCTGCTAATCAGGAGCGAGGGCAGGTGCCGGTCTGTCCCGGCGATCTGCAAGTTGGTCCGCAGAATGCGGTAGCTCTCGGCTGCGAGCGTTTCGGGCTTAGATACGGTCACCAGTTGGGCGCCGTTTGCTCCGCGCAACCGCTTGTGGCGCGCCAGGCCACCAAGGTAGGTCAGGCCGGTGGTTTTTCGCAGCGCTTCCGGCGTATAGATCACGTCGTTGAAGTACTCAAGCAGGATCATCGCGACCAGGCCAAGCACCAGGCCGGCGATTACGGCAGCCAATACCGTGCGCGAGACATCGGGCGCGATCGGAGCGTCGGGCACCGGGACAGCTGCTTCGACCAGCGTGATCTTATTGACATCCGTGGTCTGCAGGAGCTGCAACAGATCGTTATATGAGCGCTGGGCCGTCGCAAGCTGCGAGCGCCGCTGGTCGAGCTGTATGATCAGCGCGCGCTGCGCCACCGGGTCGGTAGTCTGCTGGACCTGGCTGGCAAGCTGATCGATCTCGCCTTCGGTCGTGCGGATCGTATCCTGCAGGCGAACCATCTGGGCGTCGGCCTGCTGGCGCCGCTCGGCCTGCTGGCTGCTTGGGCTGCTTGGGCTGCGCTGGATCAGCTCATCGCCAATCGCGTTCGCGATGTTAGCGGCCACGACCGGGTCGCCAGCATTCGCGCGGATACTCAAGATCTGGGTTGTATCAATCCAGGTAGCGCCGACCTGGTCCCTCAGATCCTCAGGTGTGGTATCAAGTTTCAGCCGTGCGATCACAGATTCCAGCACCGGCCGGCTGGTCGACAGCTCATCATAGGTCTGGCCGATCTGGCTGCTCGTCTGTAGGTCGCTTCTGGTCACATTGGGATCAAGCGCCGGGCCGATCAGGTAGCGCGCGCGCGACTGGTAGACTGGCGG
>DATFXE010000591.1:0-7513 GCA_035258585.1 Roseiflexaceae bacterium
ACCTCCCCAACTGTCAAGTTGATCGGGTTTGAATTGAACCATGCCTAAGGGTTCTTCCTTACTTTGCGCTCTTGGCGGTAAAAAGACAAGCCACCAGCTGTGCTATCATAGCGGCGGAATCGCTGCTGTGAGGGCTTCGATCGTGCTCAATCTTCCTCGCATCCTCGCGGGTCTCGTCCTCAGCACTCTGATCGGCGCAGGGGCCTATTGGCGCAGCTCGCTCACGCGCAGCGGCTGGCTTGGCGCGGTGATCACCGGCACGCTCACCTTCGGCTTCGGCGGATGGACCTGGGGACTGACGCTGATAGCCTTTTTTGTCAGCTCCAGTGTGCTCTCACACTTCCGCCAGGCCAGGAAGCGAGCAATCGTCGGGGAAAAGTTTGAGAAAGGCGGCCGGCGCGATCTCGCCCAGGCGCTCGCGAATGGCGGCATCGGGGCGGCGCTGGCACTGGCGTACGGACTGAGCGGCGCGCCGCTCATGCTGCTGGCGGCCTTCGTGGGCGTCATGGCCACAGTCACAGCCGACACATGGGCTACCGAGATCGGCGTGCTCAGCCCACATCCACCGCGCCGAATAACCTCATGGCAGCCGGTTGAGCCCGGCACCTCGGGCGGAGTCTCAGCCTACGGTATGCTGGCATGCAGCGCCGGCGCGCTGGCGATCGGCGGTGTGGCCATGCTCCTAGCGGCGATCGAGCTAGGAAGTTGGCTGCCGTGGATGCCGCCGGCCGCGCTGCTGGGCGGGCTAGCGGGCAGCCTGGCCGACAGCCTGCTTGGCGCGACCGTTCAGGCGATCTACCGTGCGCCGGGCGGCGGCGAGACCGAGCGCCGCACCGGGCGCGACGGCGCCGCGAACCAGGCGCTGCGGGGCTGGCGCTGGATGAATAATGATATGGTGAATCTGCTGAGCTCAGTGGTAGGGGGTCTGGTTGCGGTAGGGGTCTATCTGCTGATTGGAGATTAGACAAGCTTTCTGAAAGGCTGTTCTCGCTTTACAGTCGGTTTGCGGGGGTGGGGGTTTGGGGGCGGGGGCTACGCCCCCAAACCCCCACCCTACCAACACTCATTCTAGCCATTCGACGTCGCAGGCTGCTCGGGGGCCGGGGTCGGCTGATCCGGCGCGGGAGCGGGCTGCTCGGGCGCGGCCGGCGCTGGGGTCGGCTGCAGCGCGGGCTGCGCGCCAAACGGAATGAGCGGCCTGCCGTCGGGCCCGATGTCGGCTGGGTTGAATACATAGATATTCGGCCAGGCTCGGAAGGTCGTCTGGAACAGCTCGGGCTGCTTGCGCACGCCGTTCTCTGTGATCGTCCGATACACCGCGATGGTCATTCCGCCGCGCGCGTGGTCGCTCTGCCGGCTGGTGCCAATTGGCTGCTTCGCGTCGGTCACAAACTTGGGCTCGGGTGGCGCCGGCACGCGTTTGCTGACACTCTGCTGAAGATCGACCGTGCGGTTTGGTTTGGTGCCATAGAAGGCCACCTCGGCCACGCCGGTGCGCGGATCAGATGTCGACTGCATCAGCAGCCAGTGACCGGTGTCATTCAGGAATTTGAGATCCGGACCACCGGTGAAGATTGTCGCGTCCAGGCCGGGGCCGTTTCCTCGCGCGCCCAGGCCATATTTATCATACCAGCTGATATAGAACGAGTGGCCCCAGCGCTCGGTGATCGGCAGGCCAGCCCAGAACGCCGCGCGGAACAGCGTGGTCGAGTCCTGGCAGATGCCGCCGCCAAACTCGAGCTGGGTGCGATCCTGGATGATCGCATACCCTTCGACAAAGCCATTGCGAGCGTCGATCGAGCCGATATTCGCGTTGAACGAGAACTCTTCGCCTGGCGCGATCAGAATGCCGTTGAGGATGCCCATGCCGACGCCGATATTCTTGATCCGGTAGTCGGCCGAGCCGGTGAAGTCACTCCGGCCAACCGACACCAGCTCGTCGATGCCCAGGTCGTGGAGGTTCGCCTCGCTCACCTGCGGGGCTAGTTCACGCACCGGCAGCGCCAGCACGCGATCGGTGCCGCCGATAGCCGCACGGATCGTCGCGCTGGCCTGGGCCTCATCCAACCGCAGGCCGGGCTTGCCGGGCCTGATGATTCGCAAATCGCCGTTGTTCCAATCTACGCGTGGGTTGACGCTGCCGCGGCCGGTTTCGTCGGCGATCTGGCTGATGCGCCGGCCGACCTGATACTGGTTCAGCGCGACCGCGATCTTGTCGCTGCCGCTCGCTTGCGGCACACGCCCGATATCGAGCATCAGCGCGATCTCTTCCGGCGCCCAGACATACTGCTTTTGTTCGACTTGCAGTGTCAGCGGGCCTTGCAGCATGGTTTCGATTCGCGCGCGTGCGTCGTTCACGGCCGCGTCGTCCAGCCGCGGCACGATCTCACGCGTCTTGAGCGCCACCGTGTGGGGTGAGAATGTCGCCAATGCGGCGGTCAACTCGCTGACGGTCTGGTCGACGAGCACCTGGCGGCCAGGCCGAGCCGGCTGTGTAGAGACGCTAATTCCGTCGAGGCGCAGCTGAGCGTCGACCGGGGCCCGCTCAAACTCCGCGCTGACGCTCACAACATATGCGCGCAGCTTGTTCTGATCGAATGTGACGTGAAGTGGCAGTTCCAGCCCGTTCTGCCAGATCGCGTAGACCTCCTGAAGGTTCTCGACCATGCCATTGCCGCGCCCGGCGCGGTATGCGCTGTCGATGGCGCCTTTGAAATCAAAGTCGATACCGACATCGGCATAGGTTGGCTGCCATGCTTGCCCGCCAAACGTCAGCGTGGCCGGATGCTGCAAAAAGGCATTGTAGCGCGCACGCAACGCGGCCTCAGCCTCCTGCGGCGTCAGCTCGCCCACATTCAGGCCCTGCACCGTGACATTTGGATAGATCTTGCCCTCGTAGCTGCGATCGAGGTAATACAGCCCGCCACCAGCGCCAAACAGCACGAGCACCAACAGGCTCAAGAAAACATAGACGGCGACGCCAGCCCCTCGCGACGGCGGTCGCCGGGCTGCGCGACGGGCGGACGATGGAGGTCCAATCAGTGGTAGATCGACGGGGCGATCAGCGATCTCGTGTCGAGGGAGCGGGCGCGTCGCGTAGGGGTCGTCGAGCCGCCGTCCGGCCGCCCCACGCTCCGAATACATTTCCTCAGCAGACACATTGCCTCCAGAACGTTGGTCAGCGATCTACAGAACTGCGCCTTTGACATTCCACAAGAGTAACGTCGAACGAACTGTCGTAGATACGAAATAGTAGGACTGTATGTTGTGTTCTTTGCTACTATAGCCCACAACCAGGCAGGAAGTCAATGAGCGAAAGGTGAAAATAGCTTACAATTTGAATGCAATTTGCGTGCCGCAGCCGCTCCTGTACTTCAGCCGAGCTGTACGAAAGCATCGGTGAAGAATCGGCTTCTGGCCCTCCGCGAAGCGATGCGAAGGCATCCTGAAGGGATTTTACGCCCCTGGCGTTCTATTGCGATTTAAACGAGGTTCCCGCAATGCGCTCTTAGTCCTGTGCCCGAGCGCCAGCCGGCTGTTGGCCGGCCCGAGCTTACGATTGGCGCGATCTGCGCCAGCGCGGCAGCCCACGGATCGGTTTGAGCCGCAGCCGACGGATCATAGCGCCCTGGACGCGGCGTGCGCGCACGGCCGGCAGGCGCAGGCGCCGCGCGCTGAGCTGGCGCAGATCCGGCACACGCGGCAGGCTGAGGCGGCGCTTGCGCTGCGGCGGGGCGAGCTGGAGCTGCTCCAGCAGGATCTGGGCGATCTGCTGGGCACCCTGGCGCGGTACCGCATCGGCCAGCCGGGCGACGGTGGCGGCGTAGGCCTGCGGGTCGATCAGATCAGCGATCGCCGGCACGATACGATCCCTGGTGGGGCAGAACAAGCCCAGCTCGTGATTGAGCACAAAATCGATATTGCCGCGCTCCTGCATGCCGACCGCCTCGGTAACAATCACCGGCCGGCGCATCACCAGCGCCTCCATCAGCGTGCCAGGCCCGGCTTTGGTGATGATGATGTCGCTTGCTGCCATGAGCTCTTCCATATTATTGACAAACCCGTAAATATGGATGCCCGGCCGTAACCCAAGCGACAGCAACTCCTGGCGCAGCGCCGCGTTCTTGCCCGTGACGACGAGCAGCTGCTGGCCAGGGTAGGCGCGATCAAGATCCAACACCAGTTCGCGCAGCTGCCCCGAGCCGACCCCGCCGCTGGTGACGAGCAAGGTGAACGGGTCCAGATCGATGCCCAGGCGCTCGCGCGCTTCGCGGCGGGTGCCCGAATAGGCAGCGAACTTGGGATGCACCGGGAAGCCGGCCTGCACCAGCTTCTCGGCCGGGAATCCGCGCGCGCGCAGCAAGTTGTAGGCCTCCCCGGTCGGCACGATACACAGCTCGGCATCAGGGTCGGCCCATGCCGCATGCACCGTTACCAGGTCGGTCACGACCGTCACAAAGCGAAACGAGAGCTTGTAGGTGCGGCGCGCGTTGCCGATCAGCCGGTTCACTAATGGATGCACCGACACCACCAGATCCGGGCGGGTCTCTTCCAGAACGCGCACAATATTGCGGTGCGCCGAAAGATATACGAATTGGGTCAGGGCATCGACGCGGTGCCGGCCATCGGTCAGCTGGAACATCAAGTCAAAGACCGGGAGCCAGCGGGTCGAGAGCTGATCGTAGAGATCGGGCGCGTCACGCAAAAGCGGAATACCCGTGCTGGCAAGGATATCGACGACATGGCGCTTCACGCTTGCCCCCGCCAGTTCTTCGAGCGCCGCGTCGATCGCCACGGCGCCAGCGCGATGCCCGCCGCCGGTGTCGGATATACCAAACAAAATGCCGGGGATTCTATCTGCTCTCACCATGACTCCTTGACGCTTACGCGATTGTAACCATACAGCATAGTCCGTAGTGCGTAGAGAACAGCGTGATACGCACTATAATAGTCTCTGCTTGAATGCAACCTGGCATAAGACCGCCGTATCGTACCATACAGCCTCGGTGCATGTAAAGCTTGCCGGACTATGCTATAATCGATAGCTACTGCTGCTGAAAATGAGCGCACTACGAGCAGAATATGATCGCTGCCCGAACCAACCCATCTACGGGCGAACCAGGCTATTCGGCTCAGCCACTACTGCCGCTCAAGCTCACCCCGCCACCGCTACGCGATGGCGTCCTGCTGCGACCTGACCTGCAATCACTGCTGGCCGAGGTCCGGCTGCACCCGATCACGCTGGTCATTGCGCCAGCCGGCTACGGGAAGACCACGCTATTATCTCAATGGGTGCAGGAGCTGAGCCGCACAGGTGCACCAGTTGGCTGGCTGACGCTCGATCGTGGCGAACGCGACCCGGCGATGTTTCTGGCCTATCTGATTCGCGCCTTCCAGTCAATTGCCCCGGCGATTGGCGCCGAGGCGTGGCGCGTGCTCTCCAGCGCAGCGAACCTCCAGCGCGACTGGCCACTGGTCGCCGGGGCGCTGTGCAGCGATCTCCAACGCCGGCTGGTCACGACCACCTTCCTGGTGCTGGACGATTTGCAGCAGATCAGCGATTCGGCTGTGATTGGCCAGATGCTGGGATATCTCGTGCGCGCCGCCCCACCGACGCTTCATATTGTCGTGGCGTCGCGCCGCGCGCCGACCTTCGCACCGCTGCCGCGCCTGCGCGCCGAAGGCCACCTGCTCGAACTATCGCAGCGCGAGCTGCATCTCTCGGCCGATGAGGCACGCCAGATTCTGGCCGCCCAGGATGTGGCGCTCGACGACGACAGTTTAGCGCTGTTGTTGGCGCGTACCGAGGGCTGGGCGCTCAGCGTCCAGCTGGCTGCTCGCGCGCTGGCGGGCCAATCCACCGAGCGGCGCGCGGACTTTCTGCGCACACTCCAGGGCAGCCAGGAACAGCTGTTAAACTACCTGTCCACGGAAGTGCTGGCGGACCTGCCGGCCGAGCTGATCGAGTTCTTGCGGCTGGCGGCGCTGCCCGAACGCTTCGACGCCGGGCTGCTGACCGAGGTGCTCGGGCGCGACGACGTGAGCTACCTGCTCGGCCGCGCACAGGCGCTTGGCCTGCCGATCCTGCCGCTGGACGAGCGCGGCGACCTGCTGCGCTTCCACCCGCTCTGGCGCGAGATGCTCCTTCGCACCGACGACCGACCCTTCGACCCTTCGACTGCGCCGTTCGACCCTTCGACAAGCTCAGGGGGGACCAAGCTCAGGGGGGACCTCAGGGGAGCCGTCGCTCAGGGCAGGCGACCGACGGCCGACGTTAGACCAACGATTGCTGAGGACGATCCATCGTCCATCGTCCATCGTCCATCGTCCCAGAGCATTTCACGCACCGAACTGCACCGGCGCTTCGGCAGCGTGCTAGAGGCGCGTGGCGATCTGGAGGAGGCGCTCAGCCACTATGCCGCCGCCGGCGCCACCGACGACCTGGCCCGCGCGCTGCGCCAACGCGCCTGGCCGCTGCTCCAGTCGCCGCGCCGCGATATCGTGCGCGGCTGGCTGGAACAACTTCCGCCCGACATGCGTGAGAGCGACGCCGAGCTGCTGTACATGTGGGGCTACAGCCAGCTCGCCGCGGAGCCGGCCCAGGCCATGGCGGTGATCGAGCGCGCCGCCGATCGCTTCCGCCAGGTCGGCCAGCATGAGCGTGAGCTGCGCGCGCTGGCCGACCTGGCGGCGCTGCTGTACTTGCAGGCAAACGCGCCGAACTTTGTGGCCTGCTGCGTTCGTGCGATCCGCGCGGCGAACTATGTGCGGGATGCATGGTCGCGCGGCGCCGCGCTGGTGTGCGCGACGGCGATGCTCTACACCAAAGGCCGCTACGTCGCGGCGCTGCGGGTGGCACGTCAGGGTGCGGCGCATCCGCTCAGCCCGGCCTGGCACTGGCTGCTGGCCATGTTGGTCTCCTCGATCGACATCCGGCTCGGCATACCCTCCGACGCGCTGGCGATCATCGACGAAGCGCTGCGGCTGCCACAGGTGGATCACGACGATAGGCTGCGCCAGAATTTGCTGCGCCAGCGCGCTATGGCCCTGTACCAGCACGGGCAGATCGCCGAGGCGATCGGGCTGGCGCTGGACGCGCATCGCCACCTAAGCGACTATTACCGCGATGGATCTGCGGGGTTCAGCGCGCGCCAACTGGCGCTGCTGCTCATGCTTCAGGGGCGCGTCGATGAGGCAACCACCTATGTGGCGCAGGCGCGTGCAGCTTTCCACGATATAGGCGCGCTGGAACCGCTGGCGAGCCTCCAGGTGATCGAGCTGTGTATCCAATCGCGGCGCGGCCAGGAGGCGCGGGCGCGCACAGGGGTGGCCAGCGTGCTGCGGCGGCTGGACGAAATCGAGGGCAACGCTCAGGATCTTCAGCTGCGGCTGCTGCTCGCGCTCATGCTCGGCGAGGGCGGCGACCCGCAGGGCGCGCTCGCGCTGGCGCGCGAGACGGCCGCACAGATGGAACCGCGTGGCTACCGCCTATTCCTGATCAGCGCGCAGCTCT
>DATFXE010000592.1:0-2760 GCA_035258585.1 Roseiflexaceae bacterium
ACCTCCCCAACTGCCATCTTTAGCTGCTTATGCAGCGGTCAATACCACTTCATACTCGTATCTCCAGGGCTGAATCGCCGATACTTGCCTCGCGACGGGCGGAGGGTGCTCGATTGGGTGCATGGGTTCCAAACCCGGAGAGCACCGCCTCCAGCACCGGCAGCATGCGCGTGGCACGCTTGGCGCGGATGATCGCATCCCAGAATGGCTCCAGCTTCTTCCAACCCCCGGCGTAGGCGACATGGCGCAGCCGCTCGCTCCAGCTGTCTTTCGCCAACGCGCCCCTGAAGATCGAGCCCCAGCGATAGAAATCGCGATAGGCGCGCCAGTAGCCTTCTTCCAGTGTGGCCGGGCTCATGTGCGCCGGCTGGTAGACCACATGGCGCGTATCGTACAGATCCCAGCGGCTGTGCAGCAGCCGATCCTGCGCGGCCATCCGCTCGTAGAGCGCCGTGCTTGGGTAGGGTGTCAGAATATGGAAAGTGGCGGTTTCGATGCCCTGCGCGATCGCCCAATCCACGGTGCGATCGAACACCGTCTCGTCGTCGTTGTCCATGCCGAACACAAAGCTGCCGTTGACCATCACGCCCAGATCGTGCAGGCGATGGATCGCGGCGCTGTAGTCGCGGTTGAGGTTCTGGTACTTATGCTGATCGCGCAGATTGACAGGGTTGAGCGTCTCAAAGCCCACGAACAGGCTGCGCAAACCGCTCGCGGCTGCCTTCTCCAGCAGGCCCGGCTGCAGGACCGACTTAACCGTGCCGGCGGCCTGCCATAGCCGTCCCATTCCGCGCATCTCATCGAATAGCGCCTCGGCAAAGCGCGCGTTCCCAAACAGGTGATCGTCAAGGAAGTACAGGTGGCGGCCGGGCAGCCGCTCGATCTCGGCCAGCGCGTCGTCGACCGCCTGGGTGTAAAACGATTTACCGCTACGAAAGAAAGCCTCCTTGTAGCAGAAATCGCAGACGTGCGGGCAGCCGCGCGAGACGACGATCGAGTTTGGCACCAGATAGAGGTGGCGCTTGATCAGGTCGCGCCTGATCCTGGGCAGGCCGGCCAGGGTGCGAATCTCGGAGCGATAGATCGCGCCCGGTCGCCCGGCCCGAAAATCGGCCAGAAACGCCGGCCAGGTGTCTTCGCCGGGGCCAAGGAAGATCGTATCGGCGTGGAGCGCCGCCTCATCCGGCAGCGATGTTACGTGCAGGCCACCGAGGCAGACGTGTGCGCCGCGCTCGCGATAGTGATCGGCCAGAGCGTAGGCGCGGTAGGCCGAGGTGATGTACACCTGGATCACTACCAGATCCGGCGTGTCATCCAGATCCAGCGGCTCAACATGCTCATCCTGAATCGAAACGTCGTCGCCATCGTCCAGGTAGCCAGCAAGTGTCGCCAGGCCAAGCGGCGGAAACAGCGAATACTTGATCGGTCGCCAGTAAGGGCTGATTGCTTCAGTCAGTGCCGGCAGAATCATCTTGACCTTCATCGCTCATTTTCCTCTGGTTGGTCAATCACCTAACGTACATGGCACTCAGGGTGCAATTGTTCGCAGCGGTACTTTCTTTTGCGGGGAGGTTTGGAGGGGCACAAAGAGGGTACCCGGCCCTCCAAGAAGCTTTTTTCTGGCTCACTACGGCGGCAGAGCCGCCGTAGTGAGCCAGAAAAAAGAAGATCCTGGGGAGGCACCCAGAGGGCACCCGGCCTCCCCAAACCCCTCCACCGCGTAACTCGTGTGAATAAGTACCATGAGTGGCGCCACTGCGCTATAGATTAGGGCATGCCGCCGCATGCTTCCACGCTCTGAGGTCGCTCTGGGCAGCACCCGAGTGCTTGACATAGCCTCGAGTCTCTGGTACACCTTGTTCAGGATTCGCGTTAGCGATCTCGTTTTCGCGGCTTACACGGCCGCGCACTCAAACACCGCACCGTCTGTTTTCGCTTTTTCGCTCGTAGAGCGAAAAAGCGAAAACAAAAGAACATACAGTACCGCTATGATCAAGCTGCTCCTGGTCGAAGACAATGAGCGGCTGCGCCCGGCGCTGGCCGCAGGGCTGGCCGCGACCGGCGCGCTGCACGTTGCGGGCGACTGCGCCGGCGGCGAGGAGGCGCTGGCCGCTTGCCTGGCGGGCCCGCCCGATGCGATCCTGATGGATGTCCAGCTGGCCGGGCAGATGAATGGGATCGAGGCGGCCGTGGCCATCCGGCGCGAGTTCCCGCGCCTGCCAATCGTGTTCTACTCGATCCAGGACGACGACGCCTACTACCGGGCGTTCCGGCGCTCGGGCATCCTGAGCCACTACGCCTACGTTCGCAAGTCGAACTACCTGCTGCCGCAGATGATCGTGCCGCTGCTGCGCGACGCCGTGGCCGGCCGCAGCTTCATCGACCCCGAGATCGAGTCGCGCGTCCAGGAGGTGCGCGAGAAGGATGAGCAGGCGCCAATGGCGCTGCTGGAGCCGAACGAGCAGGTGGTGGCGCGCATGCTGGCCCAGGGCATGAGCAATGAGCAGATCGCGGCGCGGCTGGGCTTCCGCGACAAGCGCACGGTCAGCCGGACCAACGGGCAGATCTACGCCGCCTGGGGCCTGGCCGACAATACCACCGACGAGAAGGTGGCGCGCACCCGCGCGGCGATCATCGTGCGCGAGGGCCGCCTGTTGATGTGGGATGAGCAGGGCGCGCCGCACATCCTGGATGCACGTGGCGCATGGATATCTTACGATCTGTAAGGACTCGCACCGTCTAGCGTAATAGTGCGTAGTG
>DATFXE010000593.1:0-3850 GCA_035258585.1 Roseiflexaceae bacterium
AAAGCCGCCCCCAAACCCCCACCCAAAGTGTAAAGTACGTTTGAACCATGCCTAAGGTGCGGAGACTTGTGATCTTTCGTCCTTACGCGAAGAGTGCTACAATCCATGCGAGCAGATAACTCTGGAGGGGAAGACACATGAGCGACCGCTATATCTACCTTGATCATGCCGCGACCACGCCGGTGGACGAGCAAGTGCTCGCCGCGATGCTGCCATATTTCAGCGCGAAGCCGGGCAATCCGTCCAGCATTCACCAGGCTGGTCGCGCGGCCCTGGAGGCGCTCGACGACGCGCGCGAGACGGTGGCGGCGGTGCTGGGGGCCAGCCGCAAAGAGATCGTCTTCACCGGGGGCGGCTCCGAGGCCGACAACCTGGCGATCAAAGGCGTAGTGCTGGCGCAGCGGCAGGCAGGCAAGGGCGCACACGTGATTACCAGCGCGATCGAACACCACGCCGTGCTGCACGCGGTCGACTATCTCGAGGCGTTTGGATTCGAGACGACCGTGCTGCCTGTCGACGCCGACGGGCTGGTGCGCCCGGATGACCTGCGCGCGGCTATCCGCCCCGACACAGTGCTGGCCTCGATCATGTACGCCAATAACGAGATCGGCACGATCCAGCCGCTAGCCGAGCTTGGCGCGATCTGCCACGAGCGTGGCGTGCCACTGCATACCGACGCGGTGCAGGCGGCCGGCTCGCTCGCGCTCGACGTCGACGCTCTGAACGTTGACCTGCTGACGCTGGCCGCGCACAAATTCTATGGCCCGAAGGGTATCGGCGCGCTGTATGTGCGGCGCGGGACGCCGCTGCTGCCGCAAATCAACGGCGGCGGGCAGGAGCGCCGGCGGCGCGCCGGCACCGAGAACGTCCCTGGCATTGTAGGCATGGCCACCGCGCTGCGGCTGGCCGAAGAACGCCGCGAGTCGTATGCTGCAAGCTGCATGACGCTGCGCGACCAGCTGATCGCCGGTGTGCTGGGTCGTATCCCATATAGCTCGCTCAATGGCCACCCAAGCCGGCGGCTGCCCAACAACGCCAATTTCGCGTTTGAGTTCGTGGAGGGTGAGAGCGTGCTGCTGCTGCTCGACCAGCAGGGTATCGCGGCCTCCAGCGGCTCGGCCTGCACCAGCGGCTCGCTGGAGGCCTCGCATGTGCTGACGGCGCTGGGCCTGCCCTACGAGCGCGCGATCGGCTCGGTGCGCTTCACGAACGGCAAAGCCACCACCGCGGGCGACATCGATTACCTGCTCGACATCCTGCCGCCGCTGATCGAGCGGCTGCGCTCGGTCTCGCCGGGGTATCGCGAGCGGGAATTGCAGACGGCGTAACCAAGACAGGGAGACAGGGAGACAAGGAGCGAGATCATCACTGGTCTCCTTATCTCCTTGTCTCCTTGTCTCCGATCCTCGCCTGCCCCGCTGTCAGCTCCCCAATCTCCCGCTCAAATGCGGCGACCTCCGCGAGTGGCAGCGATATTCGCAGCGATACATCAGCCGCGAAGGTCTCTTCGAGGACGCTGCCGGCATGGGCGGCGAGGAGCCGGCGCGCGGGCTCGTAGGCGGCGTAGGGCAGCGTGACGCTCAGCTCGCGCCGCTCGATCTTCTGCTCGCGCGGTAGAACAGCCAGCACGGCCTTGGCGGCGTCGCCATAGGCGCGCACCAGCCCGCCGGTGCCCAGCAGCGTGCCCCCGAAGTAGCGCGTGACCACCAGCGCGACATCGCCCAGGCCAGAGCCTTTCAGCACCGCCATCACCGGGCGTCCGGCCGTGCCGGGCGGCTCGCCGTCGTCGGTCATGCTGAGCGTGGTGGTGGCGCCGTGGCCCACGATATATGCGTAGACATGGTGCGAGGCGTCGGGCATCTCGGCACGCACGCCGGCGATCACAGCGCGGACCGCGTCGACCGTGGCGGCTGGCGCGGCAGTGGCGATGAAGCGCGAGTTCGCGACGCGGATCTCCGCGCGCGCCGGCCCAGCCGGGATGAGCTTGGGCGCGCTAGCGTTTTTGTCAGAGTGAGTCATCTAGACATGTTGCACTTCGCTCATAATACCAAGCAGATTCCGTTCGGAGTCGCGGAAGAACGCCATCCAGAGGTCATAGGTGCCCATATTGGCGATGATGTGCGGTCGATCGTCAAAGGGCACGCCGCGCGCCAGTAACTCCTGATAGGCGGCGTCGATATCGTCGACCGTGAAATAGATGATCGAATTGCCGCCACTAGCCTGGCCTCTTTCCGGCAAGCTCAGCATGAGCCGTACTCCACCACAGTCGAAAAATGCCAGCGTCGACACTCTGAACAGAAACCGGATGCCCAGTTTGTCGCGGTAGTAAGCGAGCGCGCGCTCCAGATCCTGCACCAAGATGGCGATCTGCCCGATCTGCGCCAGCCCGAATGTCTGATCGGTTCCCATGAACTGCCTCCATTGTTCGAAGCGTGCTTGCGCGGCGATGGTTCGTTACTATCACCGTATACAGAGTGTAGAACAACTTGGCGAAGGCCGCTTCTCGAAAATCACCTATTTTGCGAACGATAGACGCTAGGTGAGACGCCTACGCGCTGCCGGAACCACCAACTGAAGGTCCCCAGGCTGGCGAACCCAACCGCGAAACAGATATCCATCACGCACTGGTCGGTCGAGCGCAATAGCTCCTGAGCATACGCAATGCGCTTGGCGATCACGTATTGATACGGCGTCTGATCGAAAACCTGTTTGAATGTTCGCAACAGATGGTTTGGCGATAGGCCCGCTACGCTGGCCATATCGTCGAGGGTTATCGGCGTGGTGAAGAGCGCCAGTATGCTACAAGTATAGCATACGATCCAAATAAAGCTGTATAATGTCTGGCCGGATGGAAGGAGTTGATCGTGGCCGATACCCCCTACGAGCAGGCACCCGCGGTGGCGTCGAGCGCAAGCTATAGCCGTATCCGAGGGTTGGCGCGCTTCTGGGTCATACCAACCCTCACGCTGATTGTGCTGGGTGCGCTGGCCCTGCGCGTTTGGGGCGTGCGCGGCGGCCTGCCGTATGTCGATCACCCGGATGAGCCCAACCCGATCAACTATGTCGTGCGTATGTTGCGGACGGGCGACCTGAACCCGCATTTCTTTCAGAAGCCGTCGCTGTATATCTATATGCTGCTGGGCGTGCTCTCGATCCACTATCGGCTCGGCCTCCAGAGTGGGCTGTACGGCGCGCTCGACCAGATGACGGTCACCACGCATATCTATACCACCATCCCCGGCTTCTTCCTGTGGGGCCGTCTGCTGACCGTCGCGCTCGGCGCGCTGACGGTGGCCGGCGTGTATGTGTTGGGCCGGCGGGTGTGGGGCGTGGGGGCGGGGCTGATCGGAGCGCTCTTTCTGGCTATCTCCCAGTTCCATATTCAGCATTCACAGTACGTCACTACCGACGTGGCAAGCGGGCTGTTCGTGCTGCTATCATTCGTCTTCGCGTTTGCCGTGGCGCGGCAGGGCCGCTGGCGCGATTACTTGCTGGCCGGGCTGCTGGCGGGTATGGCCGCGTCGACGAAGTATAACGCCGGCGTGATCGTCCTACCGATCGCCGCCGCGCACCTGCTGTGCTGGGGCCGGCAGTCGCTTGCACGCGGGCCGCGGCTGGTGGGCGCGGCGGGGGCGGCCTCGCCGCTGCCGTTGCCCCCCTCGGGCGGCTCGCGCTTCGCCGGCTGATCGGCGGCCGGCTCGGGCTGTGCCTTCTTCTTTCTGCCCATCCCGCGTGCCCCCTTCGTGCTCGCCGTGCGGCCGTTGCCCCCCTCCGGCTGGGCCGCCTCGATCGCGGCCTTCAAGGCGCTCGCCGTCCGGATCGACGCCCAGACGTCGTGCTGGTTGGCCTT
>DATFXE010000594.1:0-8376 GCA_035258585.1 Roseiflexaceae bacterium
CGCCGCGCCGAGCCACATGGTCGTGACGCCGGGGTGGGCGGTGATCGCGGTCGCGGCGTAGTCGCCCGAGCGAATAGCCGTCAGAAAGAGATCCGAGCGCGTCAGCCAGAAGTTGGCCTCGTCGTCGGTGATGAACAACCCGAGCGCCAGCGCCCGCGGCGCAAGCGCGATCAGGCCGATCACGAGATAGCCGGCCAGCGCCCAGGCACGCTCGCGTGGGCCGGCGACCGCGCGCAGCGCCACGATAGGCTGTATCGACATTGCTTCCTTTTTCACCTCGCAATTATAGCACGCTCGGAAAAGCCATCGATAGAGCGTAACTCGGCTGTGCTAACAAGCGTTCTTTTTAGCATATGCCAGCGCGTCGTTTGCCGCGCGGATAGCCTGTCATTCCTCACCTGCTTGTAACAAAAAACGGAGCACGCGCATGTCCATTCTCATCGTTGACGACGACGCAGGCATTCGTCAGCTCGTGACACTGTTTCTGGAGCATAAAGGCTATCAGGCAGTCGGCGTCGCCAATGGTCTCGAAGCGCTCGAGCACCTGCGGGACAGCCAGACCGAGCTCATTCTGCTGGACTTAATGATGCCGGTGATGAACGGCGCCGAATTTCGCGACGCGCAGCTGCACGATTCCCAGCTGGCGGCCATCCCGGTGGTGGTGATGTCGGCCGCGGAAAACATCGACGCCCATGCCCCCAGCCTCGCCGCCGATAGCTACCTGCCCAAGCCGATCGACTTTGGTGCGTTGATCGGGCTGGTCGAGCGACATTGCAGCCAGGGACGCCAGATCGGGCAGTAACGCTCAAGAAGATTGGCCGCGGACGAACGCGGCTAGCAGCCATTTGTCCGCGTTTGTCCGCGCTACGCCCCCATTAGGGGCTCAGTGAGGTAGGTGAGGAAGGGCGCAGCTCTTCCTGATGCCTTTTCTGCTCTGGGGGCGGGCTTTGCCCGCCCCAGGCCCCAGCTCTAGAGTGATACCTACCCTTGTGAGTCCATTAGGGGGTCCAGTTTCAGGAATTGTCAACAATTACCCGCGGTTGCGCAGGAGCGCGACGCGCGCTTTTTCGCCTCCTCGCATCCTTACCTCTTCACAGTTCGCCTGTACCAATGTGCAGTGTTCCATATGTCGCACAGGTGTATACTGTGTGCGTTGTTCCCTGCCGCCGTGGAGGCTGCGTCATGACCCTGCACCTGCGACCGCTTGGCCAAAGTGATCTCCAGATCACGCCGGTCGGCATTGGTACCGCGCCGATCGGCTCGACCGCGACGTGGAGGATCTCGTGGGGGCCGCAAGACGAACAGGCTGCCATCCGCGCGATCCACGCCGCTCTGGATAGCGGCGTCAATTGGATCGATACCGCGCCTTTCTATGGCTGGGGGCGCGCCGAAGAGCTGATCGGACGCGCGATCCGCGGAAGGCGTGAGCGGGTCCTGCTCTTCACCAAGTGTGGCACCTTGCCTGATGGCCAGGGCGGGTGGATCGAATGTCTGACTCGGGACAGCATCTACCGCGATGTCGAGAACAGCCTGCGGCGTCTGGGAACGGCGTATCTCGACATCCTCTACTTGCACGACCCGGACCCGCAGACCCCGATCGAGGAATCGTGGCAGGCCGTGCAGACGCTGATCCAGGCTGGCCGCGTGCGCTACGCCGGGCTCTCCAACCATCCGAACGACCTGGTGGCTCGCGCGCAGGCGATCGCTCCCGTCGCCGTGGTGCAGCACCAGTACAACCTGCTCCACCGCGATGTAGAAGCCGACATTCTGCCGTATGCGCAGCAGCACGGCATCGGCTTCCTGGCCTGGTCGCCGCTGGCGAGCGGGTTCTTAGCCGATGACTTCGATCTGGATGCGCTTGCCGCAGATGATTTCCGGCGCCGCCACCCGTATGCCCAGCCTGAGGCATTCGCCAGGCTGACCAGATTGCGCCAGGCGCTCCAGGCGCTCGCGGCAAGTCAAGGCAAAACGCTGGTCGAGCTTGCGCTGGCCTGGCTTTGCGCACAGCCGGGTGTGACGGGGACGATGGTCGGCATCCGCAGCCCGCGCGAAGCCGCGGCCATGGTCGACGGCCCGGCCTGGCAGCTGACCGACGCCGAGCATGCGGCGATCGAACTGGCGATCGCGCACTGGGAAGGCTAGAGCAAACAGCTATGAGCGCCAACGAGATTGCGATGGTATCCCAGCAGTTCCGCAGGCGGCTTGAGGCCATTCTCACGGCGGATGAGCTGGCCTGCTATGATGCGTACCACCAGCGGCTACAAGACACCCTCGCGCGGCACGACCCCACATCGATCGACGTCACGCGAGACGAGCAGGCCGTGCTCGAGGCGATCGCCCGGGACACACAGGCGGCAGCTTTGCGCGCCCAACTCGACATCTTGCTCCGGATCAGCACATCGCCCCAGTAAAGAATGCCTCATCGAACTCCGCGCTTCGACGGGGAGTTGGCATCTGCCCTTTCGCCCACCCCAACAACACCCATCAATTCAACTTCACCATGCTGACGTAGATTTTTTGGCATCTGACATTGCGATCTAATCTCCACCTCAACTCAAGAGAATTACCCCAAAACGATCTCCATGGGCGTTTACTTCCATGCACACTAAGCCGAGCGCGTGCCACGAGACATGGAGGATACGCATATGCCAGCATTCCCGATAGACCAGGCACAACATGCGGGCAGCAGCGAGGCCAGCCAGGCGCGCCTGGTACTACTCACCCAACTCAAGGAGGCGCGCACCCGCAGGCTCGCGCACGTCACGGCCTGCCTAGCGGACCCGGTGTTTCATGCGACGGCGACGCCGGACGATGTCGCCATGCTGCGGCACCACAAGGCCGCCCTTGAGAAAGTCATAGCGCTCATTGAGCATCAGCGGACGAATACGCTCGCCACCCAAGAGGGGGCGCAGCCATCCAGCGCGCGCTCGGTAAGCAGGCCGCGTTGGTACCTGATATGGCGCTGGGGCCGCTAGCCACCACCACCCAGACGGATTTGCCTGCCCCCAGTCTGGCAGCGCCGATCGCCACCTCTTTCGCCAGCAGAAATACTTCCCGGCCTATCGTTGTCGCGATTGTGATGGTTACTACACCCTAGGGCTGCCCTCATCGTCCCTGTTCTTCGGTGATTCGCTTGACATCGTGGGTATCCAACCGCATACTACCCGCGATGCACGACCGCGGAGACAACTTCCATGCCGCAAGCGAAGGAGAGAGAGATGCCAGTCATCACTGTTTCGCGGCTCACCGGGAGTGGTGGGGCCAAGATTGGGCAGCGGCTCGCGGAGCATCTGGGTGCCAGCTATCTCAATACCCAAATCATCCGCGAGGTTGCGCACCGGCTGGGGATCTCGGAGGCAACTGCAGCCGAGTACGACGAGCGGGCTGAAGCCTTTATTGAGCGCCTGGCGCGGGTGCTGTGGCTCTCTACTCCTGGGTTGGCGCCGATCAGCACTCCGGCGTCCCTACTGCCTTTTGAGTCCACCACCGAGGCGTTCGTAGCGGTGACGCGCCAGCTCGTGCGGGAGGCAGCGCGCACCGGCAATGCCGTGATCTTCGGCCACGGTGCGCAGTTTATTCTGGCCCAGCAGCCGGGGGTGTTGCACGTCCGCTTTATTGCCCCCTTGGCATTCCGCGTTGAGCAGGTTATGCAGCGCGCCGACATCAGCCGCGCCGAGGCCGAGCGGAGGGTGCGGGAGGAAGACCAGCGCCGGGCGAACGGCATCCGCCAGTTTTATGACGCCGATTGGCACGCTCCAGATCCCTTTCACCTCATTCTGAACACCGCGCTCTGGAACGAGGAGAGCTGCATCCGGTTGATCCTCCAAGCCGTCGACGAACTCGCGCGGCAACCGCTTGACGACGGCAGCGCACAGCCACCCCAGTCGCCGTGCTGATTGCTCGGATACCATTCGTAATTCTGACAGTTCCTTTTCCGCACTGTGGCAGCGGCTCTCGAATGAAGGTGGTCAATGTTTTATGGCACACCCACGAATTTCGGCTTTCTTTAGCGCAGGAGAACGATCGGGAGGACTCATCATCTTTGACAAAGACGGCACCCTGATCGACTTTCACGCCATGTGGGGCGGCTGGATCGTCGAGCTGGCGCGGCGGCTGGAGGCGGCGTCGGGCCGCGCGGTGGCTGCGCGGCTATTCGATGCGGTGCGCTATGATGCGGCGAGCGGCCGGGTCGACCCTGGCGGGCCGCTGGCGATCGCCTCGATGGCCGAGCTGCGCGCGCTGACGGCCGAGCTGCTGCGCGCGGAGGGGTTGCCCGAGGTGCGCGCCGAGGCGGCGGCCAAGGATGCCTGGCTCATCCCCGACCCGGTGGCGCTGGCGCGGCCGCTGGCCGACCTGCCGGCGCTGTTTGGCGCGCTGCGGGGGCGCGGCCTGCGCATCGCCGTGGCTACCACGGATGACCGCGCGCCGACGCTGGCCACGCTCCAAGCGCTCGGTGTCGCGCCGCTGGTCGACGCCCTGGCCTGCGGCGACGACGGCCGGCCGATCAAGCCCGCGCCCGACGCGATTCTAGCGCTGTGCCAGGGGCTGGGCGTGCCGCCCGCGCGCTCAGCCATGGTTGGCGATACCGCCGCCGATCTACAGATGGGACGCGCGGCTGGGGTCGGGCTGAACGTCGGCGTGCTCTCGGGGGTCGGCACAACCGAGCTGCTGGCGCCGCTGGCCGATGTGCTGCTGCCGTCGGTCGCCGGGCTGCTGACGATCAGCTAGACGAGAACGTCGAAGGTCCAGCCTGTGATGCAGACCGAGGATCCCCTGGTATGGTTGGGATCAACACTGTTTCAGGTCTAGTCATGAAGTCGCTTCGCCTTATTTTGCGTCGGGCGGCCCCTGGCGGTGGCAGAACCCGCAGCTTGGAAAGGCGATGTGCGGCATCTGTGGCGCGCCCGCGGCAGGCTGGGTATGGCAGGCGATGCAGCGGCGCGGCGGCACCGAGAGATCGTGGTTCGGCAGGCGTTCGACATCGCGCGCCAGGGCTGCACCGATGCCCAGCCCCCACGCGGCCAAGATCACGAGTGTCAGCAGGACATACATCGAGCGCATGAACGGGCTGCGCATCGTGGCGCGGTAGCGCCGGCGCGCGGCCTCCTTGTCGAAAGCCGGTGGGTCGGAGCTTGGGGACGGCTGGTCGTTCATGGCAAATGAGATATCTTGGCATAATTCGCGCAATTCGCGGATTCTATGGGCAATCTACCGCCTGCGTGTCGGCGTGGGCGTCGGCGCAGCGGTCGCAGTCGGTTCGGGCGTAGGCGACGCTGTGGCCGTCGGCGTGGCTGTGGGTGTCGGCGTCGGCGATAGCGTGGCCGTCGGCGTCGCAGTCGGCAAGGCGGTTGGCGTCGGAATGGGTGTGGCCGTGGATGGCGCCGCAAGCAGCCGCGCGCGCTGGCTCAGCGCGCTGACACCTCCAGGATCATACAGCCAGATGCCGCCACACCCGACCGTCAACGCCAGCACGGCCGCGACAGTCCAGATCACCCAGCGCGGCGGACGCCAGGGCGGCACGGTGCCGCCGAGCGCTGTCGGCGGCTCGATCGGCGTGCTGAAGTGCAGCCGCCGGTATTCGTCGATCGCCTGGTTCTGGTCGATCCCCACATACGCGGCGTAGGTCCGCAGCAACTCCTCGGCGACCGGGCCGCGCGGCAGCAGCGAAAATTTTTCCTCCTCCATGGCTTGGATGTAATGCATTCGCACCGATGGGCGAGTCTCGAGCTCGGCCTGCACCAGCGAGATCCGCTTGCGCTGGCGCGCTGCGTGCAGGCGCTGGCCGAGCGGCAGCTGGCTCAGATCGCCGATCTCTTGTGGTGTAGGTGGGCCGGGATCGCGCAGCAGCAGCTGCTCTTCGCCATGGGGAATAAAAACCGGCTCCTCCTGATCTCCCGGCGCAACTGCCTGACGCCGGTCGCGGCGGCGCGGTGGCTCGGCCGGCTGCTCCAGCCGAGTGGTCGTGCCGATCGACGGCATGGTATCTGCGCCGGAAGCGGCCGGCGCGCTGGGGCGCAGCCGCGCGCGGATGCGCGCAAGCAGCTCGCCGGTGCGAAACGGCTTGGCCAGATAGTCGGCCGCGCCGGCGTCGAGCCCGCGGATGATATCCTCTTCGAGCCCCAGGCCGCTCGTCACGATGATCGGCGTGGCGGCGGCGAACTGTGTGAGCAGCAGCCAGCCATCGCCGCGACCGATATCCGGATCGAGCAGCACCAGATCGGGGCGCTGCTCCGCGATCAGCAGCTCGGCGTGCGCTACACGGCTGGCGCGTAGCACGCTATGCCCGGCGTCGGTCAGTTGGGTCGCGATGCGCTCCATCAGCGCGACATCGTCATCTATCAGCAGGATTGTAGCCATATGCACCAGTTAGCAGCAAGCAGGCGACAGTAGGCAGTCGCGGAACAGCGTTACGAGATGACACGATGACAAGATGACCAGATGACACAGCGCTCGCGGTTGTCAGTTGTCGGTTGAGGCCTCGGCACTCGCCACTCGTCACTCGTCGCTCGGCACCTGTCATTCGCCACCCGTCACCCGGCGCACGTCGTTGACACAGGCCAAGCGGCGCGCTATTATAGCACGGCCCTCAGGCAAGAACAAAGGAGTAGTACTATGACGATACAAGTCGTGTGTTATGGGTTGGGGCCAATTGGTATTGGGATAGCACGGTTGGCCCTGGCTCGGCCGGGCATAGCGGTAGTCGGCGCGATCGATCTCGACTCGCAGAAGGTCGGTCGTGACCTGGGGACGTTGGCCGGTGGGGCGGAGCTAGGCGTGATCGTCAGCGACGATGCGGCGGCGACGCTGGCGCAGGCTAGGCCCGATGTGGTGCTGCACGCGACCTCGTCATCGCTCACTAAAGTGGCCGAGCAGCTAGCGCAGATCGCTGAGTACGGCGCACACGTGGTATCGACATGCGAGGAGTTGGCCTACCCCTGGACGGCGCAGCCGCAGCTGGCAGCCGAGCTTGACTCGGCCGCCCGCCGCGCCGGGGTCACGCTGCTCGGCACGGGCGTCAACCCTGGCTACGCGATGGACGCGCTACCGTTGATGCTGACGGCGCCGTGCGCGGCCGTGCGCGTTGTGCGCGTGCTACGGGTGGTGGATGCCGCCCGGCGGCGTGGCCCGCTGCAGCGCAAGGTCGGCGCCGGGCTGACGCCGGCCGAGTTCGAGGCGCGCGTCAGGGATGGCACCGTGCGCCACGTCGGGCTGCCTGAGTCGCTGCATATGCTCGCCACTCGGCTGGGATGGCGCCTGGACAAAATGGACGACACGATCGCGGCAGTGCTGGCCGATCAGCCGATCGTCACCGATTTTGTGCAGGTCGCGGCTGGCCAGGTGGCCGGCGTGCGACAGATCGCGCGCGGCTTCGTCGCGGGCCGCGAGGTCTTGAGACTCGAACTACAAATGTATGTGGGGGCGCCGAATCCGCGCGATTCGGTCGAGATCGACGGCGACCCGCCGGTGCGGATGACCATGGAGGGCGGTCTGCACGGCGATGTCGCCACGGCCGCGATCGTCGTCAATGCCACGTCGAGCGTCATGCGCAGCGCGCCGGGGTTGGCCAGCATGGCCGAGGTGCCGCTGGTTCACTTCTGGTAGACGACCGTTATAACGTTCAAACGTTAGAACGTTCCAACCTTCCAACGTTTTAACCTGCTAACGTCCGCGTAGCCGCGGGTCGAGCACATCGCGCAGGCCATCGCCAAGCAGGTTGAAGCTGCCGACCACCAGCATGATCGCCAGGGCCGGAAAGGTGCCCATCCACCAGGCCGTCGCCATATAGGTGCGCGCCTCGCTGATCATCACGCCCCACTCGGGCGTCGGCGGCTGAGCGCCGAAGCCGATGAACGAAAGCCCAGCGACCGAGGTGATCGCGCCGCCCATGTCGAAGCTGGCCTGCACCAGCAGCGGCGCAAGCATATTCGGCAGCAGGTGCCGCAGAATGATCTGCCACTCCGGGACGCCGACTGTCTTGGCGGCCAGCACGAACTCGCGCTCCTTGAGCGCCAGCACCTGCCCGCGCAGCAGCCGCGCGTAGACCGGCCAGGTCACGGCGCTGATCGCGATCAGGGCGTTCTGCAGGCTCGGCCCCAGCGCGCCGGCGATCGCCATAGCCAGAATCAGCGCCGGGAACGCAAAGAAGATGTCGGTGACGCGCATCAGCGCCTCGTCGGCCCATCCGCCCAGGTAGCCGGCCACCACCCCTAGCAGCGTGCCGATCGCGCTCGATATCAGCACCACCGATACGCCCACAAACAGTGAGATCCGCGCGCCATACAGAATCCGGCTGAAGATGTCGCGCCCCAGCTTGTCGGTGCCGAAAAAATGCGCGGCCGAAGGCGGCCTGAGGCCCTCCTGGATCGTTTGCGCCAG
>DATFXE010000595.1:0-3429 GCA_035258585.1 Roseiflexaceae bacterium
CTGCAGGCGCTGCCGCCAGTGCTTGTGAAAGGCTACGACCAACCGGTACCCTGCTATCGCGTTGCGGCACACCAGCAATCGCGAGCGATTCCTATTGTGCCCCCCGAATCACCGCTAGTCGGTCGAACTGCCGAATTAGCCCAGGCACAGGAAGCCATCGCGCGCGCGCTGTCCGGGCGCGGGTCAATTGTGGCGCTGGTAGGCGAAGCCGGTATCGGCAAATCACGCCTGCTGGCCGAAATTGCCCGACAGTCGCTCGGCGCGCTGGCGTCGGGCATAACCGCCAGTGTGCAGACGCAGCCGCACGGTCGTGTCCAGCCCTACAGTATCATCGCCGCTATCTTCAGGCAGCTGTATGATTTGCCCGAACAGGCGGATATGGCGGCTAGCGCGCTGGCTGCGCATGCAAGACACATCGCTCCGGCGCAGCAGCGCTTCGCACCGCTGCTGCCGATCATCTTCGGCCTGCGGCCTGAGCCAAGCCCGCTCACACAGGCGCTGGCGCCCGACGAACACCGCGCGCGCATCCAGCGCATGGCAGTAGCCCTGCTGGCCGCGCGGGCTCAATCGGGGCCGCTCGTCCTGGTGCTCGAAGACCTGCATTGGGCCGACTCTGCCTCGATTGATATTCTCGGAGCAGCGGCCGTCGCCGCGCGGGCCGAATCGTTGCTGCTGCTGTGTACCTATCGTCCTGAGCCAGCCCCCGCGTGGCCCCGAGAAGCGCGCCTCACGCGAATCGAGCTGCCGCCGCTGACGGTCGAGCAGAGTCAGACCTTGATCAGCGTCTGGATGGGAATGAGGCCGCTTTCTGATCTGCTGCGATCCGCCGTGGTGGAGCGTACGCAGGGCAACCCCTTCTTCATCCAAGAGACCACGCGCACGTTGCGCGACCGTGGCCTGGGCAGCCGAGCCGGGCCTCCGCTGCCGGAGACGATTCAGGGCGCGCTGCTGGCACGTCTCGATACACTGCCACTGGAGGAGCGCTACGTCCTCCAGGTGGCATCCACGATCGGTCCGTTGTTCCAGCGCCGCCTGCTCGCCGACATCGCTGGCGAGCATGTGGCGCTGGAGCGAGCGTTGGGCCGCCTCTCCGATCAGGGGCTGCTGCAAACGACTGGCGAAGACAGCTATGCTTTCGCGCATAGCCTGACCCACGAGACGGTCTACGAAAGCCTGCTCTTTGCACAGCGCCGCGATCTGCATTATCAGATCGCCCAGCGCCTGCGCGCCACTGCGTACCAGAACAGCGACCCTGGCCTGCTCGCCTATCACTACCGAATGGCCGAGGCCTGGCCGGATGTGCTCGAGTATGCCTGGCGGGCCGGCCTGCATGCCCAGGCGATCTATGCCAGCGATATCGCGCTGGGACATTACCGCCAGGCGCTCGAAGCAGTCGATCGACTGGATCAAAGCGCCCGACAGCAGCGGCCGGCGATCCTGCGCCGGATCGGCGATCTGCACGCCCTGGCTGGCCGCTATACCGACGCCGTGGCATCCTACGCAGATGCGCTCGCCGCGGCTACCGAAACCCTTGAGCAAGCTAATATTCTGATCGGCTGGGCCGAGGTATGCGAGCAGCAGGCCATCTACGACGATGCGCTGATGCTGCTTGACCGTGCGGCGGGCCTGCTTCCGCCGGAGGATACTCATCTGGGGCTGCGTATCGCCGTGCGCCGCGGCTGGGTACTGATCCGCCAGGGAGCGGCCGAGCAGGCCAGCATGACGGTCGAGCCGGTCCTGGAGCGTCTGGAGCAGTGGCAGCGCTGGGAAGACCTGCTGTTGGCTTACAAAGTCTTTTTCCATATCGCCCTCAGCCAATCGCGCTGGAGCGAAGCCCGCAGCTACCTTCGGCTTGCGCTTGCCTGCGCTGAAACAGCTGGCGATATACGCGAAATAGCCCGCATCCAAAATAATCTTGGCATTGTCCTGACACAAGAAGGCGATCTGCACGCCGCCGCCAGGGAATGCAAGCGCGCTGCGCTTGCCATGGCGGAGATCGGCGATCGAAACACGCTCGCGAGCATCGAGGTCAACATTGGCGCGATCTACTACAAGCAGGGCGCGTTCGATGCAGCGCTCGACCATTATGGCGAAAGCTTGAAGATCGCACTCGAGATCAATGCGCCGTCGATCGAAAGCGTCGTTCGCAGCAATCTCGGTGAAATCTATCGCCGGCTGGGCCGTCTGGGCGCGTCGCTCGATCAGCTCATCCAAAGCGCCGAGCTGTGCCGACAGACCGACGACGACCTGGGGCTGGCCGAAGCGTATCGGCAGCTCGCCGAGACGTATATCGCCCTCGACCGGCTTGCGGATGCCGAGCGCGCGGCCGAGCAGGCATGCGCCACTGCAATCGCGGCCGGCGACCGGCAGGCCGAGGCGATCGCCTATCGTGTGCGCGGGATGCTTGCTGCCAGACGCGGTGATTACACGACCGCGCTCGACGATACGCGACGCAGCATTCGCATGCTCACGCAACTGGGCAGCACGCATGAGCTCGGCCAGAGCATGATGATCCAGGGGACGATTATGATTCGTGAAGGTCGCAGTGACGCAGGCTGCGATATCTTGGCGGAGGCGATTCAACTCCTCGGCCGCGTCGGCGCCGCCGCAGATGTGGCGCAGGCGAAGCAGCTGATCGAGCAAGCGCGCACGCAAACAAAGGAGCTCCCCTTATGAAACAAACGTCTTGCTGGGCTCGACTACGCTCGGCGCTTCTTGCGGCGACATTTCTGGCCCTGCTTGCGGTCGCGCTATCGGCTAGACAGGCGCAGGCGGGCAGAGCAACTCAGGCCACACCCATCAACTCAGATATTGTGGGTGACACCACCTGGAGCATCGCAGGCAGTCCCTACCAGGTCACGGCGCCGATTCGTATTACAAATACCGCAACGCTCACGATCGAGGCCGGCGTCGAGATCACGTTCGCGGCGGGCGCCGGCCTGCGTGTCGAGGGCGGCCTGAACGCTCAAGGAACACAAGCCCGCCAGGTGCGTATGGTTGGAGATAATGGCGCGATCTGGCAGGGCCTTACAGCCGCGCAGCCCACCCGGAACCTCGCGCTCCAATCTGTCACGATCCAAAACGCCCTGGCCGGCCTGGCCATTCGGCAGCAGACCACCCCGATCGTCGCAACATCTGGGCGCGTGGATGTGCTGAATAGCCTCTTGCTCAACAATCGTATCGGTATCGACGCCGATTACAGTGTGCTCGCCAACGCCCCGCGCCTGATCATGCGCAACAACCTGCTGACCAACAACCAGATCGGCTTGCAGCTCAATGGTCTGCCGAGCGGCAATATCAAATCCAAGTTCAATCACAACAGCTTTGTCGGCAACGGCATCGGCGTGAACGCGATCAATATTTCCGGGAATGGCGTCGAGATGCAGCAGCAGTGGTGGGGCAGCCCGGATGGCCCGCTCGCCGACCCGA
>DATFXE010000596.1:0-4316 GCA_035258585.1 Roseiflexaceae bacterium
GGGGCCGCTGATGCCGGCGTGCTTGGAGCCGCCGGCTCAGGAGCCGCCGCTTCCGGTTCAGCCAGGTCGCGTAGCCAGGACGGCAGTTGTTCTGATGGAGCGCTTGCGGGCATGCTTGACTGGGTATCGCGCAGCCAATCCGGCAGCGCCGCCTGATCGCCCGCTAGAGGAGGGGCAGGCGTCTGTGCCGGGCTATCCGCCCAGCCTGGAGTCTCAATGGCCGGCCCGGCCGTATCGGCGCTGCTATCGCGCAGCCAACCGGGCAAGCTCTCGTTTGGTGGAGGGCTGGCTGGAGCAGCCGAACCGCTCGTATCTGCGCCCGCGCGCTCCTGCGCGCCGCGTGGGCGCGGCGGCAGCGGCACATCGCGGAGCCAGGGCGGTAGGTTCGTATTCTCGTTGGTTGGGTCGCGGGTCACCGAAGCGCTCCCTTAGCGATCAAGATAGGGCTGGTCGAACCCAAGCAGCACGCGCAGGCCGGCCACTACAGCCCCGAGCGCCGCACCGATCAAGAGCCCGCGCGCGCCGGCCAGAGCTACATAATCGGAGATCCATCGCACACTCGTGCCAAGCACCGGCAGCTCCGCGGCTTGTGGCAGCGCCGCCAGCGCTAGCACTAGTATCGACACAATCACAATCACCAGCGCATCGGCCGTGCGCCTTCTCAGCGCCCGCAGCGCAGCGCTCAAGCTAAAGAAGGCCAGCAGCGCCAGGAACGAGCTGGCGAGCGGCTGATAGAACGCGCGAAACATATCACGAATCGGCTGCTCGACCAGGCTGCTCGGGAAGAGTGTATACCCGCCCGGCACCAGGCCGACAACAGTGCCACTCACAATCACGATCAACATTGCCGCCAGCAGCACCAGGCTGTAGCCCCAATCGGGCTGGCGGCGCAGCACACGCATCACATGGCCGGCCGTGACGCTGAGCAGCCCGACCAGCAGCGCCAGCGCCGCCAGCAACGCTGCCCAGTCCACGATGATCCGCGCGATCGGGTCGAGATTGGGCACCGCGCTGGCGAAATCGATCAGCACGATCAGCCCGGCCACGCCCGCAATCAGCGTGGCGATCAGACGCTTGGGATCTCGCAGAAATGACACGAGTATCTGCCTCGTTTACGTTGGCGTGTGGTAGAGGTTGAAGCGGCTTATGCTCGCCTCAACCTCTACCACGCGCCGTGCTAGAGTGAAATTTGAAGCCCTGCCGCGGCCAGAATCATCAGGAGGACGATCGCAATAATGATCACTGTCCTCAGCGTATCCTGAGTCAGCAAGCGCGCCAGCGGCGCGGGCGAGCGCGCCAGATAAGCTTCGGCCGCGTAAATCTCCTCGCCGATCAGCGCGCCCTCGGCGGTCAGATAGATCAGCGGCAGCGCCGTCGTGGTTGTGGCGCCGCCAAGCTGCGGCACCCCGCGTTGTGCGCCATCCTCGCCCGCCAGGAGAAACTCTTGTCCAAAGTTGCCAATCAGCTGGCTTGCTTCCAGTTTCTGGCGGCCGTACAGCGTTGTGACGCCGGAGGCGTATGCCATGGGATCCTGGTGTGCGAGCATCTGCACGTTGGCCGGATCGTAGTCCTGCCCTAGGCCGGCGCGCTGGTAGGCTTGGCGCAGCGTGCCGCGCAGGGCCAGATGCGCTACCGCATCGCCGCTGCTGGCGAGCAATGGCGCGCCGTTCAGCGCAGCGTCGGTGGCCACACGCTCGGCCGCTAGCAGCCCGGCGACAGTCTCAACCGTGCCCGACCTTGCTCCGACTGAGCCACTGCCGGGTGAGAGATGGATCGCCCGCCCGGTCTCGGCGCCGCGCCCCAGCGCCCGGCCCACGATATCCAGGGCTGGCAGCGGCCGCCGGCTGATTGGCCGTTTACCCGCCAGCGCGCGCGCATGGTGCAGTAAGGTGAGAATGATAACGAGAAGAACGACAATCAGCAGTAGCAGGGTTTCTGGAGGTAGTGTCAAGGCCGACCTCTGCACAATTCTTTACAACAGCGGGCCCCGCATGGCTTCAAGTCTAACCCAAAAGCGATCGTTTGTCAACAGTCCTGATCTTCTACCAGGCGCTGTAGTACCTTCCACCCGTGCTCGTCATCCAGGGCGGCGACATAATCATGCCAGCGCCCGAGTGGTGTCAGCGGCCGGAGGAATAGCGCGATCTGGCTGGTGAGGAAACTCAGTGGGGCGATCACGTCGAGCGCCAGCCGTGCCGGGGCCGTGAGGCGCTGGCGCGCAATCGCCTGGGCCAGCTGCTCGAGGATTTGGGTGCGCTGATCTGTGTCCATGATCTGCCAGTTGTCAGTTGTCAGTCGTCAGAACCACATAACTATTCATCACGGCATTGGGGCTAAACATATTTCGTAGTGCGTATTCCGTAGCGCTTGATCGCGCCGCTACGGAATACGCACTACGCACTACGCGGTTTGTTGTTTATGCAGCACTCAGTTGATGAGTGATGACTGATGACTCAACCCCGCGGCTCGCGAAAGGTATCGCTATCGAGCACGATCGTCACCGGCCCATCGTTGAGCAGCGCCACGTGCATGTGTGCGCCGAAAATGCCACTGGCGACCGCCATCCCACGCTCGCGCAGCGCCGTGACAAACGTTTCGACCAGCGGCGCGGCCAGCTCGGGCGGTGCGGCATCCGAAAAGCTTGGCCGCCGGCCGCGCCTGGTATCGGCGTAGAGCGTGAATTGTGAGACCACCAGCGCGGCCCCGCCGATATCCAGCGCAGAGCGGTTGAAGCGGCCGGCTTCATCGGGAAAAATGCGCATATTGGCGATCTTCTCGGCCATGAGCCCCGCCTCCGCCGGGCCATCGCTCGCGCCGACCCCCAGCAGCACCAACAGGCCAAATCCGATCTGGCCGACGACCTGGTCGTCCACGGTGACGGATGCCTCGGTCACGCGTTGTATAACTGCACGCATATAGTATGGATACTGCTGGCAGACTCGCCAGGTGGGGGTGCGGGGGCCGCAAGCCCCCGAGAGATTTCTCTTCTCTTTTGCGGGTTGTGCGGGCGGCTTTGCCGCCTGCACGACCCGCAAAGCAAAAGCTTCTTGGAGGGCAGAGCCCTCCAAACCTCCCATCTGAGTAAGCCAGCAGTATCATAGATGAAGATCAGAGATTAGAGATTACAGAGGCTAATCTCTAATCTCTAGCCATTCTTTCCGTTATTTAGATGAGCAAACACAATTCTTCCGGTAGCCGTCTGGTGAACGCGTGTCACCGTCGCCGAGACATCTTGCCCGATCAGCTTGCGTGCGTCCTCGATGACGATCATCGTGCCATCATCGAGAAACGAGATGCCCTGGTCGCGCTCGCGACCGATGTCGCGAATCGTGACGCGAATCTCCTGCCCCGAGACAACCGGGGGCCGGACCGCGTCGGAGAGCTGATTGAGGCTCAGGATCTTCACGCCTTGCAGCTCGGCCACGCGCCCGAGGTTGTGATCGTTGGTGATCACCGGGCAACGGTACTGGCGTGCCAGGATGATCAACTTATCGTCGACCTGCTGCGCTCCGCTGACATCGACGTCGACGACTTCGACCGGCGGCGCGGCTTCTTTTTGCATGGTGTTCAGGATATCGAGCCCGCGCCGGCCCTTGGCGCGCCGCTGCTCATCTGCCGAGTCGGCCAGCATCTGAAGCTCGTTCAGCACAAAATGCGGAATCAGCAGCGTCCCCTCGATAAAGCCGGTCTTGGCGACATTTGCGATACGGCCGTCGATGATCGCCGACGTATCAAGAATATAGCGCGCCGGCGTCTGCAGGCCGTTGAGCAGCTGCTGCGGCAGTATTAGCGATGGCCGCGTCGTCCTGAGCAGCCCGCCAATCTCCTTTTTCCGGGCCGAGAAAATCATTGCCCCCAGGTATGCCAGTGTCACCGAGCCGATGATCGGCAGAAAGCGGCCAAATGGCGATGGCAGCTGTGCCAGCGGGACGGCCAGGAGCAGCGCGAACACCAGCCCGATCAATGCGCCGAACACGATCGCGGTCAGCTCCGTGATCGAGATGCTCTTGAAGTAGCGCAGCCCATCCTGAAGCGGCGCGATCGTCCAGCGGTGGGTCGTCAGCAGGCCAAGCCCGGCGCCCGCCAACGTTAGCAGCTGGATCGCAAGCTGCTCGGTGTCCGTCGGCTGGGGACTCGAAAGCGCATGGCCGAGCCGATTGCCGATGTAGGCCAGCACGCCCATGCCAACGATTCGTACCAGGAAGTTGAGGCTAACTCTCATAGCTGCCTCGAAAAACGTTTCAACGTTCGAACGTTCAAACGTTCGAACGTTGCTCGGTCCGCTCCAGCGCCAGATCCACAGCCTCGGCGATCGA
>DATFXE010000597.1:0-2742 GCA_035258585.1 Roseiflexaceae bacterium
TCAGCTCGGTCACCGCCTTGCCAACTTCGACGATCACGCCGGCGAACTCATGTCCAGGTATCAGCGGGAAGCTGGACATATACTCGTTGCGGTAGATGTGCAGGTCGGTGCCACAGATTCCGGCCATCGCCACCTGTACGATCACCTCATCCGGCCCGCAGCCTGGATCCTGCACCCGCTCGACCACGACACGTTCCGGCCCCGGAAAGACGACGGCTTGCATAGGCGAGCGCTCCTTCAGCTAGTGCAATAACATCTATAATATATTTCGATGTTTCGCTCTGCGAGCGAAGCATCGAAATATATTTAGGAGTTACGGGGTTGGGAGGTTTGGAGGGCTTTGCCCTCCAAAGAACTCTTTTTTCCGCCCACCCCTGGCGGCAGAGCCGCCACGGGTGGGCGAAAAGAAGCTTCTCGGGGGCCTGCGGCCCCGCACCCCTGCTAAAACGCCAACTGCGTAAGTCCTAATATTACACGACTTACGCGGTCGTCCATTGCGGGGAGGTCACCCAGAGGGTACCCGAGGGCTGCAAGCCCTCCAAGCAGCTTTTTTGTGGCTCACTACCGCGGCAGAGCCGCCGTAGTGACCAGAAAAAAGAAGATCTTGGGGAGGCAGAGCCTCCCCAAACCCCACCACCGCGTAACTCGTGTAATATTATAAGTGCAGAAGTACCACGCTGCCGGAGGCAGAGAGCATTTGAAGGCGCGGCCACGCCGGCGCAGGCAACCGAGTACAGGACGCACAAAACCCCGCACACAGGTTTCTCCGTGTGTGCGGGGTTTTGTACAAGCAGAAATGAGCTTATTCGGCCGGCGCCTGGCTGAGATTGTGTATCAGCCAGTAGATTGCCAGTGGCCGCCCACTGGCGCCGCGCAGCACGCTGGCGGTCAGTCGCGCCTCGAACGGCGCACTGTCCCACGTTCGCATGCTGGCGACCCATTCTTGTGGCTGATCGGCTTCGATCAGCTGCGCCACCGTGTTCCGAAACACCCGCCGCTGCCCTTCAGGCACGAACAGCGCCAGCGCTCGCCCGACGAGCGCGCGCTCGGAGATCTGCAGCAGCGCGAGCGCGGCCGGGTTGGCCTGCCGGATCGCCCCGTCGATGCTTGTCACCAGATAGCCGGTCGGCGCATATACGAACAGATCCTTATAGCGCTGGCATTCTAGATCCAGCTCGGCCTGTTTGTTCAACCACTCATTCTCTTTGTGCAGCATGCCCTGGTCGACCGCTTGCAGATGTTCCAGCGCCAGCGCAAGCTCCTCAAAGGCCATGCTCAACACCACATCGTGCTGGAGCGAGTCGCCGGCCTGCCGGTAGAGCGACTGCACGCGTGTGCGCAAGGCCTGGATCTGGGCCGGCGATTGATCGGAGATTCGTTCTCTAACAGTCATTGCATCCCCTTGGCCCGCGCGTGCTCACCCAACCATCCTCCCAGCGTGCCCACGCTTGCCGTCGAGCGACGCGCCAACCAGCGCGATAAAGGCATTCAGATCAAATGGCTTGGAGAGCGCAGCGTAGCCGAAGTCACGCAACTTCGCCTCCAGCTGTGCCAGCAGGCGCTCGTCGGTCGAATTGACGATCACCGGCAGCGATCGAGTAACGGGGTGCCGCCGCAACTCGCCGAGCCGCTCCAGCGCATTGTACGGGTCGCCAGGCTCCAAATCGAGAATGAGCAGATCCGCCTGCGTGTTCTCGAGATCGGTCAGATTGACGGGCCACGCCGGGTAGCACAATGGCGTGAGCCCCTCGCTTGCCAAAAGTTCGGCCAGCAGTTCGATCGTCGCATCGTCATGCTCTACCACGATCACACGCTTCGCGCACATGATTCCTGCTCCATCGCCCAGCAGCCGGTATAGGAGAATTAGCAATTGCAGCGACATACGCCCTTGGATGTCACTGCAATCGCCGCAGCACCAGTTCGCCAACTGAGATACTATCTGCAACTATACAGTTTGAGTCTACTAGCCAGATCGGCTCGGCGGTAGGAGGAGAATAGACCCGCGCGCGTCAGGAGATTCCCCGACATGCGCCCTGTAGCAAAGCATAGGCCGCCGATCGAAACAGCGCATCAACCGCCGGGCGGAAGCGATTTTCTTTCCGCCCGCGCGTGATCTGGATGCGCTCGCGCTCCACCAGCAAATGCTGATCCGGCGGCGCGACGTAGACCCGCCCTGGACGCAGCGGCTCGCCGTCGACGCCATGGGCGGCCGGGAAGCCGGCCGGCAGGCGAGGATCTGCTGAAGCGGTTCCAAGGCGCCGCCTGCTACGACTCCTGCAGCCAGCCGCGGTCCAGGGCGTAGCGCACGATCGCCACACGGCTATCCAGCCCGATCTTTTCCATCGCGCGCGCCTTGTAGGTCTCGACGGTCTTGACGCTCAGGTTGAGCCGGGCCGCGATCTCTTTGTTGCTGTAGCCCAGCGCGATCTGCCGAATCACATCGGACTCGCGCTCGCTCAGCTCGACATCGGGCAGCTCGTCCCCCGCGGCCGGTTTGCCGATCAGGCTGCCGACGATCTTGCCGGCGATCGATGGGTCGAGGTAGATGCCGCCCTCGGCGACCGTCCGGATCGCGTGGATCAACGCCTCGGCGGCCGATCGCTTGAGCACATAGCCGGATGCCCCGGCCTCGAGCAGCTTGCGCAGATAGCTGGTGTCCTCGTGGAAGCTCAGCGCCAGCACCTTGATGTCCGGGCAGTGCTCGCGCAGCTGCGCGGTGGCCTGCGCGCCGTTGAGCCGCGG
>DATFXE010000598.1:0-14685 GCA_035258585.1 Roseiflexaceae bacterium
GGGGAGGGGCCCGGGTACCCGGGCCCCTCCGCACCTCCCCAATGCTGGGGGTTTGGGGCGGATTCGCCGCCCCAAACCCCCACCCAAAAGTGTAAAGTTCGCAAGAACCTTGTCTAAGAATGCAATCACCCAACACGGAGATAGCGTCCGATGGTCGCGGCAGCGCCTCCTGTTCCAGCACCGCATACGACCCAAGTGGGTTCGGGATAGGGCTCTTGCGACATCTGTTCGAAGATCGACGCGGCAATGTTGTTGTTGCCGGGCCAGTCTGTGACCCGTTCTGCGGTTGAAGTCCGCTGCAATCTTCTGCATGGCTTGCTTTGCCCAGGAGCGATCCTGCCGCATGCCCGATCTCCTTTATTGGCTGTCTATGGCTCAAGGGCGGCGTCCAGCGCGCGAAGGTTGTGGATGAGCCGCTCGGCCATAACGCCGGCGATATGCGCATGCACCGCCGCTGCCAGACCTGGCTCCGCCGTGCGCATCTGTGCCAACGCCGCCGCGCTTAACCGGTAGAGCACACAGGGTGTGTCGCACACTACCGTGCTCGTGCGCGGCGTGCCCAAGTACAGTCCAATCTCGCCCACCACATTTCTTCCCGCCACGGTCTGCAGCCGCATCGGCGCCCACCCTTCTCGCTCCAACTGGGCCGTGACCTGCCCGGCCTCGATGAAGTACAGGTCGTCGGCCACAGCCCCCTGCGCCATCAGTTGTGCCCCCGCCGCCACCTCACGCCGTTCCAGGTAGCCCAACAGACGATCGAGATCTGCTCGGTTCGGCAACACAGTCGCGAGCTGCTCCTCCAGCGGAGTGCGGTCCGTTGTGGGCAGCGCGGCCGCCTCAATCAGGGCAGCCTCGCACCACTCAATCCCGCGGTCCAGGTCGGGCTCCACCCGGAGCCAGCCCGCTCGTGTTGCCTCAGCTACCGCCGGCGCGATTTGGCGCTCCAGCCCCGCGCCTACCCCCGTCACTACTACTGTGAGCTGATGGACACTGGCCAGTCGGCCGAGCTTCGTGAAAGCGTAGAGCGCTGAGGAGTCCAGCCCGGTGACCTGCGCCAGGTCGAGCACCAGAAAGCCTGGGCCGAGCGCGGCTCGACCATCGACCTGGGCGCGGATCTGATCGAGCAGGCGAGCTGCGGTTCCGAAGAAGAGGTAGCCCTGGAGCTCCAAGATCCTAATGCGCTCGCCCTGGGCATCGAGGAGCTGACGCTGGGCCAGGGCACGCGTGAAGCGACTGCGGCGGGTAGCGCTGGTGAGCGCCCGGCGCACCACGCGCACCCGGCTGTACTCGACCACGAAGAGGACTACGGCGGCCACCAATCCCACGCCAACCCCGGCCAAGAAGCCGCGCACTGCCACCATCGCCAGAATCAGCAGCACTATCGCATAGTCCAGTCGCGGCAGCCGCCGCCGCGCGGCGATCACCCACTCGCTGAGGAAGGACCAGCCGAAGAGGAGCAGCAGCCCACCGAGCACGAACTTGGGCAAGTAGGCCAGCAGCGCGGCGCTCAGCAGCAGTGGCAGCAGCATCACTATTGCGGCGACCACGCCGCCCAGACGGCTGCGCACCCCCATGCGGTGCATCAGGACACTCAGACTGACGGTATAGTGCCCAGGGACGCCACCAAGGACGGCGGTCGCCAGATTCGCGGTGCCGATCGCGGTAAGCTCGCGGTTGAGATCGAAATCCTGGCTGACCGCCAGCTCGATACCACTGGCGTCGAGCAGCAGCACAATCGCCGCGATCAGCGGCACCGTGGCGATACCGCTGGCTTGTGCGGCGATGGCGGGCCAATGCACCTGGGCCAGATCGGCGGGACGAAGGGGCTGGAGCAGCGTGCCTGCTGGGAAGGGCCCCAGCAGCCAGCCAGCGGCAGCGGCTGCGGCGTGGGAAGAGCCACTGAGCCACAGCACCAGGTAGAAGACAGCGATGGCTGTGAGGAGTGTGCCGAGGATGGCCAGCAGCGGGTGGACGCGGCGGAGCGCCAGGACGAGCGCGGCGGCCACAGCGACACCGGGCAGCCAGTGGGCCACGACCGCCCACCGCAACAGAGAGCTGAGCGTGTCGAGGTTAGGCACGACCGCGGTCATCAGCCCAACTGCTCCTACCGTCAGCAGCCAGCCGGTGCCGGCGAGGAAGCCACCGATCACTGGATAGGGCAGGAAGCGGGCCAGGCCGCCGAGCTTGAGCCGGCCGAGAGCGAATAAGCTAGCCCCCGTGATCACCGCACTGATAACCACACTGGCAACGATCGTAGCAAAGACAGCCGTGGGCGTTGCCCCCGAGGGCAGGGCGGCGACGCTTGCCGCCGCAACACCAGCCAGGATAGCGGTCGTCGACTCTTGGGGACACACCACGGCGGCGTAGAAGCCACTGCCCAGCGCGCTGATGCAAGTGAGCACCGCCGCGCCCAGCAGCGTAATGCCGATGCCGCGAGCGAGCACGCCATCGACGCTAGCAGGATAGATCAGGCTGGCGAAGGAGAGCATCATCAGGACAAGCATGACTCCAATGGCGGCGCCGGCGCCAGCAGCGGTGAGGATCTGCGCGGCGTCACTGCGACGCACGGGGCTGGCGAGACGAACAGAAAGCTGGCTGGTCGGCGGGTCGATGTGCTGGATTTTCACACGAACTCTCCCTTGGCGTGGCGCCATGGCGAAGGCCAGGCGCACTTCAGGTCACGTATCGGAGCTAATAAGGCCTTTACTTTTCGCGTAATACGGGCGCGAACGAGTCAGAGGCATACAGGCCAGGGTTCAGCACATATCGCATCAATCCAGCAGTTGAGCGCAGCGGGGCCAGGAGTTCGACGCCACCTAATTGGTCGCGCCAGCGCTCAGGGATGGCGTGGAGGTCACGGCGTGGGCCAGACGCAGCTCGCCCGCTGGCCGGCGCTGGCGTTGCGCGAGCGCCGCGCGCCACTGCGGCCCAAGTGCCCGCCAGATAGCGAAATCGGTTTCCAGCAACAGCGTGAGATGATCGAGCGCATGGGCCAGTATGTGCCCCAATGCCACCCGTTGGGGCGGCCCGAGGGTTCCACTGCGCGCCACCATGCCGGCCCCCAGCGGCTGCACACTCAGCTGCCCGGCCGGGCAGTTGGGCGCGCAACAAATTGATGGGAGCACGGCCAGGTATGTCAAGATCAGACGTCCGCTCGCGGTGCTGCTGCTTTCATGTCGCCAGGCAGTCGAATGAACGACCGATGCGCGCGGATTAAGCACAGTTCCAAAAAAGGCTTCGACGCTCGCCCGCACGATATCGCTCGGATGGGCGCCGGGGTCATATGGCTCGTGCCATGCTGCGCCTGTGTCCTGGCCGCGCTGAATGTACATGATCTGTCCGGCATGCAGGGTGATCGGCAGGATTTCGCACCAGAGATGTTCAGCCGTACTCGATCTGACCGCTGAAGATTCGGTGCTGGTTTGTTGCCACTGTGCCATAGTCGTCTCATTCCCCCGCCTCACAAGTCTGCCGCCAGTTCACGCCGCGGATAGGCGCGCACAAAATATTCCTGGCCAAACAGCTCCTGCAAGATCGACAGCGGCAGCATATCGGGGTCGAAGACGAACTGACTACGATGCGCCGCCATCGCCTGCAACTTCCGCGCAATGTACTCGCTCACGTCGATGCGGGTGGTGGCCGCGCCTATGTCCTCCAGGTCCTCGGCCGCGCCGGGCATCTCGGCGCGATGCACGGCATCCTCGCCGCGCCCGGCGAAGTTGGTCGGCTGGTTGGGCGAAAAGACCAGGCAGGTTGTGCTTTCGACGGCGACCACATGCGCGTTGCGCGGGCGCTGATATGCCAGGCCCTGCTCGCCGAAGAACATCCCCGGCTCCAGCTCGCCCACCGGCTTCAAGCCGCCATCGGCATCTTCGACGATCGCCTGCGCTCGGCCTGAAAGCACCAGGTAGAGCTTGGTGGCAATCTCGCCCTGCTCGATAATATAAAAACCCTGCGGATACCACCTTGTTTCTACAAAGTCGCTGGCATACTTGAGTATCGTGCATTCTTCGGAGAGCAGCATCATCGCCTGGACAAAGTCGAGCGACCCATGGAAGCGATCTTTGTGCTGCACCAGCCATTGCACCAGCCGCTCGAGCAGCAGCAGGCGATTGGCGGGGAAGTAGCTCTGGTAGTAGCGCCAGGGCTGATGCGGCGCCAGCCCGGCCGCGAGGTGCTCGGGAAACTGCGTGGGTTCGCCGGCCCGGCGCACTGCCTCGGCGGCAACCTGGCACATCACGATATGATCGGGGTGGCCGTACCCACCGTCCGGGCCGAACGAAAGGACGATATCTGGACGAAAGCTGCGAATCAGGGCGACCGCGTCGTGGATAAGTTGCTCGCGATCCAGGCTTTGCAGCATACCATCGTCGTAGTCCCAGCAAACCGAGTGCTGCACGCCCAGGCGCTCCGAAGACACGCGCAACTCCTGCTCGCGCACGGCTCCGAGCGTGCGTCGGGTGGCAATGGTGCTGTCGCGGATTTGGCCGGCCTGGCCGCGCGTCGAAGATATGAGCATGATCTCGGCGCCCTCGGCGGCGTACTTAGCCAGGGTGCCCCCTGCGACGAATACCTCGTCGTCAGGATGCGCGAACAGGCCCAGGATGCGTAGGCTGGTTGTGGTCACAGTATTGCACATTGAGTAGCCCTCTCTGCTGGCCGATCCACAAAGGTTTCGGCGAACTGCACATATGCGTACACATCGGCAAAGGCGCTGGCCAGGCCGAGCGATGCCCGTAGCGCCCCGGTGGTCTTGCCGTCGATCACCTGCAAGAACTGCTCGAAGCTCAGGTGGTCTTTCGCGCTGAAGCAGCTGGCCAGGTCCTCGCGCGTGAAGCCCAGCGCCATTTCGCGCGCGCCCGGATTACAGTGGCACCCGGCCCGCAGTGAGATGCGCTCCCCGTTCGCCAGCTGCTCCACGTCATTGCAGTCAATCAGGCGGCCGCTAGGATCAAAGAAGTTGACCTGCACCGTAGCGCCGCGCATGTGCGTGTTGGCTGGCCCATAGAGCTGCACGACCGGGCGGCCGTTGCTGTGGCGCAGCGCGACCAGCTGCTCGATCAGCCAGCCGGTCAGACACATCACTCGCGTGTGGATCGTCTCGATGCCCACCGACTCAATGTGCCTCAGGCCCAGTTCGGCTGCTGGCAGGCTGAGATAGTTGACCGTGCCATCCTCAAAGCTGGCCGGGCCAGGCGTCAGATAGTGCCCGTCGCCCACCACCGAGGAGAAGGTGCTCGTGCCGCCGGCGTACCAGGGGCGCCGCAGCTTCTGCACCGCGGCCTTGCGCGCCAGCAGGCAGCCCACACCGGTCGGGTAGCCAAAGATCTTGTAGAACGAGATATCCACGAAGTCGGGATGCCAGCGGCTGAGATCCAGCCGGTTGGTTGGCGCAAAGGCCGCTGCATCCAACAGCACATCCCAGCCATACTCGTGCGCCTGCTCGATCCACTCCAGCGGGTGCTGGACGCCCGAGAAATTAGATTGCGCCGGGTAGGCGAACAGGTTGTGCGCGCCAGGCTTCGCCAGCTCCAAGGCATCCGCCAGTGCGCGCGGATCGACCCGCAGCTCAGGCGCCAGGATCGGGATGTAGGTCACCGTCGCGCCGCGTGAGCGGGCGAACTCACGGATGCCGTTGACGGAGTTATGATTGTCGAAGGTCAGCAGATAGGTGCCGCCGGGCGCAAAGGGATACGCCTCGCCGACCAGCTTGAGCGCGCCGGTCGCGTTCTGGGTGAAGATAGCCAGGTATTCGTCGGGGTCGGCATTGAAGGAGCGCAGGACATACTCGCGCGCACGCTCGACCAGATTGGTCATCGCGATGGATGTCAGATTCTTGGAATGCGGGTTGCCATATACTTGCTCGTTCAGCAGCGCCAAGTGGTCGCGCAGCTGGGATTCGGCGTACAGGCTGCCGCCGGTGTAATCCAGATAGACGTGCCCCTGCCTGTCGAGCCGCGCATACTCGGTTACGCGCAATTCCTCCAGTTTGGTGGTATGCGCGTATTCCGGGTAGCGCCGCCGAAAATCGGCCTCGGCTTGCACCAACCCAGCGCTTGGATAGCGAGTTCTCGGGTTGTCAGGTTGTCGTGTACGTAGTTTCAGATCCAGGTTGGCCATTGCCTTACTCCTTTTGTGTATCAGGCAAATACCTCGTCATAACCCTTCACTCCAAGAGCGCTTCTCATGACACATCGCCGGGTGTATAATGGTCAAAATCCCTATCGATTAGCACACTCATCTGCTCGGGTACTGGCGGTGCTTGGCTGGTCTGCGCGGTCAGAAAGGCGAACAGTGCATCCAGCGTGGCGAAGTGCTGGTGCTCGCCCGGCCGCGCGACGTCGACGAGCATCGCGTGCCAGGGCGACCTGGGGTGAGCGCGCCAGATGCGCAGCAGATACGATATATGGGTTAGTTCGGGCATCACTTCCTCATGAGTCGTCGCGTCTCGATCCGGGGAAAGTATGCGATCCGGGCATTATTTCATCATTATGGCGATCATTAATGGCGCTGGTCGGTCCATTAATGGTCGCGAGTGGGCGGCGTATGGCTGCCTTGACCTTGGCCTTGCTCGGCCCACCGCGGATAACCCGCGCAGATGGAACGGCCGTCGGGCGCGCGCGCAAGGAGCTGGCGCTGCTGGTCTACCTGGCGGTCGAGCACCGGCACGAGCACAGCCGCGACACACTGCTGGGCATGTTCTGGCCCGAGTCGTCCGAGGAGGCTGCGCGCAACAGCCTGCGCGTCGCGCTGGCCAACTTGCGGGCGGCGCTGAGCGAGGCGGCAGAGCCGTATCTGTTGACCAGCCGCCACAGCGTGCAGTTCAGCACCGCCAGCGACCACACGCTCGACGTGGCGGCGTTCGTGGCGCTGCTCGCCGAGCGCCGCGCGCATTGCCACGAAGATGACGCGCTATGTACTGAGTGCGCGGCGCGGCTGGAGCAGGCGATCGCACTCTATCGCGGCGATTTTCTCAGCGGCTTCGCGCTGCCCGACAGCACAGCGTTCGAGGAGTGGGCGCTGATCCAGCGCGAACGGCTGCACCAGCAGGCGCTTGAGGCCCTCGACACGCTGGCGGCGTATCACGACCAGCAGGGCGACTACGCGGCGTTGGCGCGCATCGCGCGCCGCCAGATCGAGCTGGAGCTCTGGCGCGAGCAGGCTCACCGCCAGCTCATGCGGGCGCTGGCCGCAATGGGCGAGCGCGCCGCCGCGCTGGCGGCCTATGAGCGCTGCCGCCAGGTGCTGGAGGCCGAGCTGGGCATCGAGCCGGATGAGGAGACCCGTGCGCTCTACGAGCGCATCAGCGCCGGTGAACTATCGCCCGTGATCTCAAGTGCGCCGGCGCCCGCGCTCAACCTGCCCGCACACCTCACGCCGTTCGTCGGGCGCGAAAACGAACTGGCTGAGATCACCGCGCGCTTGCGGCAAGCGGACGTACGGCTGCTCACGCTGGTCGGCGCCGGCGGGATGGGCAAGACCCGCTTGGCGCTGGAGGTCGTGAAGCTACAGCTCGCCGACCCTTCCTCAGACCAGCCTGATCAAGTTGTCGTACCAGCACGGCTGGCTTTCCCCGACGGCGTCTTTTTTGTCTCGCTCGCGCCGCTCACCGCCACCGCCGCGATTGTGCCGGCTATCGCCAGCGTCATCGGTCTGAGCTTGCATGGCGATCCCAAACAGGCATTGCTGCGCTTTCTGCATGACAAGCAGCTGCTGCTGATTCTCGACAACTTTGAGCACCTGCTCGATGGCCCTTCGCCAGGCTCAGGACAGGGTGTGGAGCTGGTCCTTGAAATCTTGCAGGTCGCGCCGCTCGTGCAACTGATCGCGACGTCGCGCGAGCGGCTCAAGGTGCGCGGTGAGCACGTCTACGTCGTCGAAGGGATGGAGTATCAGGTCGAGGATATCGCCACATCCTCAGCCATACGCCTGTTCGTGCAGAGTGCGCGGCGCGTGCGAGCCGATTTCACGTTGAGCGACGAGAAGCTGCCGCTTCTGCTGCGCATCTGCGATCTCGTGCAGGGTATGCCGCTCGGCATCGAGTTGGCAGCGGCCTGGGTCGAGATGTTGCCACTAGAGACGATTGCGGCCGAGATCGAACACAGCGCCGATTTCCTAGCCTACGATTGGCGCGATGCGCCCGAGCGCCAGCGCTCGATGCGCGCGGTGTTCGACTGGTCCTGGCATTTGTTGAACGAGGCCGAGCAGCAAGCCTTGCGTGGGATCTCGGTGTTTCGCGGCGGATGTACGCTCGCGGCGGCACAGGCAGTCGTCAGCGCATCGCTGCGGGTGCTGACGAGGCTGGTGCATAAGTCGCTGCTGCGCTGGGGCGAAGCCAGAGGCGCGGTTGGTCGGTACGAGATCCATGAGTTGCTGCGCCAGTTTGCGGCCGAGCAGCTCGACACCACTCCCGCCGAACGCGCGGCGGTGGAAGCGCGGCACAGCGCGTTCTATCTGACGTTTGTCGCGGAACGCGAAACGCGCTTGGCGCACAACGAACCGAGTCAAGCGGCCGAGGAAATCCGTGGCGAGATCGATAATGTCCGACAGGCGTGGGCATGGGCTGCCACACAGACACACATCAGCGAACTGGCACGCAGTGTGTATGGATTGTGGCAGTTTTACTGGTTGACGGGACTGTCATCCGAAGGTGAACAGGCATTCCGCTTGGCGGCCGAGTGCGTCCGCCGACGAATGAGCGCACTCGAGTCAGCGCAAGAAGTGCGGAACTGCCAAAGTCTTTCGAGCAAGTTACTGGCAGGGCAGGCGCACTTCATGAACCTCCAGGCCAAGTACGATCATGCCATACCTCTCGCACAGCAGGCGGTTGCATTGGGTGAAGCGAGCAGGGACCACATCGGTGCAGCGATGGGGTATGTGCGTTGGGGGCAGTCACTCTTTCGGAAAGGTCTGTGTATAGACGCACGCCCGCACTTTGAGCGTGCCTTGCACTTCGCGCGGGTCGCGCAGAGCATCGGTCCTGACAGCGAGTCATTATCCGATCTGGAATGGGACGCACTCGTATGGCTTGGCTTTGTTGCTACCAGCCAGGGCGACTATGACGAAGCTAGAACCCATCTCGCGCAAGGCCTACATATCTGTCAGACACTGGGCAATCGACGAGGGGAATGCCGATGCTTCATTGATACAGGCGAGATTGCAATGACTGTGGGTGACTATGCAGCGGCATCCACGTATTTTCAAGCTGCGCTGCGCCTGGCACACGAGCATGGCAACCTTTGGTATGAAGGCATGGCGCACCTTTTCCTGGGCATGGTTGCGTTTGCAGAGGGAAATTATACGCTGGCGTCTGATTCAACTGAGGCCGCACTGAACACTTTCCACAATATCGGTGACCCTGCATTCGAAGCCTGGGCCTTAGCAGGTTTTGGTCGCCTTGCGGACAGCGTGGGCGACTATGCGCACGCCCGTGACTGGCTCGATCAATCCCTGTATCTGAGCCAGAAAGTTGGGGCGTGGGAGGCCCGGTTCTACGGATGCGCGTTTCTCGCGTTGGTATTGCATCATCTGGGTGACGACGAAACAGCTTGCCGGTCTGCCGAACAGAGCAGGCGGATTGCCCTCGAGGCTGGTGATCGTTCGCGCCAAGCCGATGCCTGGCTGGCGTTGGGACGCACGCATGAGGGCTTGAATCGGCTGACCGATGCCGTGAGCGCTTATCAGTACGCATCAGCACTCTACGCTGAGCTTGGCAGGGCCCATATGGTCACCGAGCCGCGTGCGGGGTTGGCGCGCATCGCTTTGGTACAAGGCGATCTGATGCAGGCACAGACGCATATCGAAGATATTTTGACATTTCTGGAAAACCATCCACTCATTGGGCCAGATGAGCCCTTCTTGATCTATCTCACATGCTACCGCGTTCTGGAGGCGAACGACGATCCCCGCGCCGCGACCGTCTTGCAGACTGCGCAGCGGTTGTTACAAGCGTACGCCGATCAGATCGCCGATGACGTGCTGCGCCGGTCGTTCCTGGAGAATGTTGCTGCACACCATGCAATTCTCACGCTGGCTCATACCACGGCCCCGCCAATTGGAGTAAGGTGAAAACCAGTGGAGGAAGGAGTGAGATCAGGGAGCACTGAGGGTGAACGCTATTCCCTTAGCATTACATGCCCAATGTCTTCCATTGCGGAACCATCGGTTTTATCATGACCATTGCTCCAGGGTCATAGTCCGCCCCTCGGGGCGTACCGCAGCAACACACGTATCCAAGGAGGCGCTGCGCGCATCATTTCTACTGGCCCCCGCGCGGCCTTGACTTGGCGTGGGGGCTAGCGCCATCCCGCCCCGCAGCGGGCGCGGGCGCGGGGCGCGGCACACGTCAGGTAGCCCACACAGCGGGCCAGCCGCGTTCGGCGCGCTGCTGGGTGTGTGCCGCACACATAGCCACGAGCAGATCGCCTGTGATTCCATCTGGCACCCATACGATCACTCGACCACTACCTGGCCATGCATGACAATGGTCTGCTGATCGGCGAACAGGTCCGCGTTGGGGATGACAAAGTTGATGTTTAGCGATGAGGGGTTCTGGGCAGGAGTGCGATGCGGCGGCCCAACCGCCTGCGATCAGTTGGCGCCGGCGGCGCGGCACAAGATTGCCTCAAAATAGCTCCGCTCTCGCGCCGCAGGCGGTCGGTTCGAATACCTTGTTGGGCCGCTTTTCAAAGCGTAGTGTCACATGTCCCTCAGCATACACATCACGCCGACACCCTGGCCTGTTCCTCGAACTCGTATTCAAGCGTGTAGGGGACGTTCGGATAATCCTCCTGACCCGCCGTATAGCTGCCCTGCCCGCTCAAACCAGCTAGTTCGCCAGTGCCAGAACCGGGCACGACAAACCAGGTTACGCGCGCGGTGTTGTCTGTGTATGTCCCGCTCGACTGAAGCACAAAGCTGCCGCTGCGCCCGTTCACGCTCCCAGTGACCTGGTGCAGACCGACAAAGCTCGCGTAGCTGTCGCTGCTATAGGCCACCAGTTGCTGACAGAGCGCCTCGCCCTCGATCCCGCCGGTGAAGGCCTGCGTCACAATCGAGTGCGTCACCTTGGAGCCCGGAACTTCATTCCACGGCTTGCCATCCCAGGTCTTCTCCTCCCAAGACTTGACGGTGTAGGTACCGGTTGCTTGCCTGCTCATATGATCTCCCTTTCTACTTTCGGATTTCAATCCAATGCGCTGCCCGTACAGTCTCCGGAGGTGGTAGTATTACCTGCACCTCAGGAAACCGGGGTGCCAAGCGCGATGCCCGCACAGCGAGCATAGCACATTCGTTTGTATATGTATTGGAAAAATGCGACAGCAGCGTGCTAGGCCATCCTATAGAGCGGTAGCGTCTGACGATGGAAGGAGAGAACGATGATGCAGGCGCAGAGCGTGCCAACTGGCATTCTGAAGCCGGCGGGCCTGGCTACCGCGTTCAAGCTGGAGCGCTTCGTTCCGTCGGCGGACCTGGACTGCTTTGTGCTGCGCTACTGGACGGTCCTGTGGGATGTACCAGAGCAGGTGGCCTACACGCAAGAGACCCTGCCATACCCGTGCGTCAACCTCGTTGTTGAGCGCGGCCGGTCGGGCATCTTCGGCGTCAATACGCGACGCTTTCAGGTCGAGTTGGTGGGAAAAGGCTGGGTGTTCGGCATTAAGTTTCGGCCAGGCGCCTTCTATCCTTTCTACCAGGCACGGGTCGCCGCGATTACCGATCGGGCCATCGGCCTCGACGCCGTCTTTGGCGCGGCAGGCACGGAGTATGAGCGACGCGTGCTCGCCTGCGCCAGCGTGGACGAGATGATCGACTGCGCGGAGCAGTTCTTGCGCGCGCGGTTGCCTCGGCCTGACGAACATGTCGCCCTGATCAACAACGTGGTCGAGCAGATCGCGGCTGACCGCAGCATCACCCGCGTCGCCGAGATCGCCGATCGCGTTGGTGTCAGCCAGCGGACGCTGCAGCGCCTGTTTGGCCAGTATGTTGGGGTCGGCCCGAAATGGGTCATCCAGCGCTATCGTCTGCTTGAGGCCGCGGACCAGCTGGCGAACAATGCCAATATCGACCTGCCCGGCCTGGCACAGGCATTGGGCTATTTTGACCAGGCACACTTCATCAACGACTTCCGCGCCACTGTCGGCAGCACCCCGGCTGAGTATATACAGCGTCGAGATGAGCCATAAACCAGGCAAGCTGTCAAGACCCCCTGAAACACGACCGCAGCGAGTGCAATCCGCGTATCCTCGGCGAGCCGCCTCGAAAACCGGAACCACAATGACCGAAATGGAGATAGGTGTTCTCGAATATGCACAATCATCACATCAACGGGATACGCACCAGGAGAGAAAGCCTGCTCAAACGGAAGATCGTCTGGAATCGCCGGATCACAAGCGATTAATCGCCCCGATGGGAGATACAATTTACCCACGCGAGAAATGCTCAGCGTGATGGTATCGCCTGATGAGGTCATCCAGGATTTACCATCTACGAAATACTTGAGAAACTCGGAAGATTGGAGACTCATATGCATAGACTAAATATAAAACTGCTCAGCATACAGTTGTCGTCATTTCAATCACCTCATTGGCACGAAACGGGACGCGCAAGTGCTGGTTAATCTCGTCCCATGCCTGAACATCTGCTGGGTGACGAACACAGGGCACAAACCCAAAGTGTTGGTACAAGTGGATTGCTGGCAGGCGGGTGGCAAGCGTATACAACAGGGCACGTGTATGACCAAGCAGACGTAAGCGCTGCCCAATCACCGACAGGAGTGGTTTTGCCAGACCTTGCCCTTGCGCTTCCGGTACGATAAACACCCAATTGACTTTGCCATAATCCTGTCCAGCAAAATCTTCAAACCAAGCTGTGGTTGTGCCAATGGGTTGAGCTGCACTATCGCAAAGAAACGCCTGTCGTTGTGGGAGCAGATGGGCATGGGCACCATAGGTGTTCTGGTAGTAGGTGAGGTCGGCATGGTGAAAGTGGTCGCTACGGGCTTTCATCGCAAGCCAGTGCTGTTCGTCCCCCGCTTGATACCAACGGATAGTGAAGGGATGAGGTAACGAGTACTGCGGAAAATCGTCGAGCGATGTACGAAGCATCATAACCTGGACTGGAGCGATCATATCTATGCACCCCACTGCACTTGCTCGAATCTTGAGCGAGTATAGCAAGGCATGCGTGTCGTGTCGAGTGACAATCGACAGAGCCACGGCACGGACGCGCCTTGTCAGCTCCATCCGCTTGTTCGGCAGGCGCACCAGCCAGCGCCACACACGACTCAGTGTGCGAACTTTTTGCCTTCGAGCGCCGAAAGAACCAACTCTCTGATCGAAGGCGAGAGGTGCTCGAGTTGCCAGGCGCGTTCACGTTCTGCCGCCTCGACACCGGCTGAGGCCCGAACAGCACGAACTGCGTACCAGGCGGGGCCGAGCGCATGATCAGCCATATGCGCAGTTGCGACAGCATGGCCTGCGGCGCGCGCCGCTTCACGGGCAGCGGCGGCGCTGGCATCCCGTGCGGCAGCATGCGCAGCGAAAGCAGCAGTGCGAGCGGCGCCGACGCTCACCTCTCCCGCCGCCCAGGCGCGAGCCGTCTCGATCGCGCGGCGGGGCCTGTCATCGCGGGGACGGCTCTGTTCGAACAGAGCAAGCACGTGTTCTGCACAGTCGGCCGCCCAGATGGCAAGTTGCCGATGCCGATCCAGATCGAGCGAACCGCCCCTGTGGACGGCCTTGAAGCGATCGTCTCTCACGGGAACTCCCTACGTTCTGCCCAACATGCTGCGCTTCAGCTGCCGCCGAGGCGCGCTCGACAAGATAGCTTCAAAAAACGCAGCTGCAACCAGCCATCACGGTGGGCCGTGACTCCCCACCAGATGAACCGAGGGTTCATCACCAAGGCGGTCGGCTGGAACACAGTGTTGGACGGCGGCGCTCGCTCCGCTTCAGTCGTTAGATGGTAGAGTGACCATTTTTGACATCAGGACACTATCATGCACACTCCCATCATCGAAGAGTAGGTCTTTTCGCACAATCCAGTTGTAGCCCAGCTGTTCATAGTAGTGGGGCAGCAACCCTCGGCTATAGTAACAGTCGAGATAGATGCTCTGGATGCCTTGTTGCTGCACAAACCTTTCAGCCTGGGCCAGCAGTAGCCGCCCCAAATGGTGGCCTTTGAATTGCCGCTTGGACGCCAACGTCGCTAACCAGATAAAGTTCGTGTCTGGGAGATACTCCGCCCAGCTTGTCGGCCGATAGCAGGTCAAGGTAACGACCGCACAGAGCAGATCGTCCACCAGCAAGCCATAATTCTCGCCCTGGTGCTGACGCTGCTCATAGATGTCGAGTGGCACCAGCCATGCAGGCAGATCGGAGTGTTGCAGCCATCTCGCCACTTCGCGCACAATCGCATAGGCGGCTTCGAGCTCTGTGGGAGCGAGACGGCGAAACGTGATAGTTTTCATCGCTGGCCTCAGTCAGCGCGTCCAAGGTTTTAGCAGTTCGCCAATGTCTTGGTTGGTTGCTCCCCGTGCTCGCGCATGTGGCTCGCCACGGAAACAAACGTTGCTGGAGCGTTGTGGTCAGGGGCATGAGAACTGGCTGCCATGATGTGGATGCGCTCGATTAAGCGAACACCGACGAGTATATCACAGATGAAGCCTTGCACAGGAGAGCGATT
>DATFXE010000599.1:0-4393 GCA_035258585.1 Roseiflexaceae bacterium
CAGCACCACCCGCCGGAAGATCGTCCAGCTGCCGGCGCCGATCGTCGCGGCCGCCTCCTCCTGGTCGCGGTCGAGGCTCTGGAGCACTGGCTGCACCGCACGGGTGACGAAAGGAAAGGTGATGAACAGTAGGGCCAGGATGATACCGGGCGGCGCGAAGATAATTTTCAGCCCCAGGTTCTGATCGAGCCATGCGCCCAGCGCGCGCTGCGGGCCGTAGAGCACCACCAGCATCACGCCGGTCACCAGCGTCGGGATCGCGAAGGGCAGATCGATCAGGCCATTCAGCAGCCGCTTGCCGGGGAAGCTGTAGCGCACCAGCACATAGGCGGTGAGCGTGCCCATCACGGCGTTGATCACCGCCATCAGCCCGGCCGTCCACAGGCTCAGCATCAGCGCGTGCCACGCGACCGGCACTGTGATCGAGCGCCACATCCCGCCGAGGCCGTCGCGCAGCCCATCGTAGAGGATCACCCCCAATGGGATGATCAGCATCAGCGTCAGGTATGTGAGCGCCAGCGCGCGCACCGCCAGCCCGCCGGTGAGGCGGGGGGATGCGCGGGGTATGCTGCGTATGGTGTTCATGTCGCTCCAATCGGGTTAGCCGATATTCGGCGATCCTACTGCTGGACCTCGGCGATCGCCTTGCTGTAGATGCCGTCGTCGGCAAAGTATTTCGGGGTGGCTTCGCCCCAGCCGCCGAAGTAGTCGATCTTGAAGAGATCCTCGATCGCCGGAAATTGCGCGGCGGTGGCTTTCGCGACCTCTGCATCGACCGAGCGCAGGCCATATTGGGCAAAGATATCCTGGGCTTCCTTGGTGAACAAGAAGGCCACAAACGCCTCTACGGCCTTGCGGTTGCCGTGCTTGTCGACATATTTGTCGACAATCGCCACCGGGTTCTCGATCAGGATGGTCGAGCGCGGGATCACCAGTTCGTAATCCTGCCCGCTCTGCCGCCCGACCAGCACTTCGTTCTCATAGCTGATCGCCACGTCGCCGACGCCCTTCTCGAAGTTGGTGATGCTCTCGCGGGCGCCTTTATCCATCACGGTGACATTCTTCAGCACCGATTTGAGGAACGCGGTCGCCGCCGCATCATCATCCTTCGCGACACCCTGAACGAAGCCGCGTTTGGCCGCGCCATAGAGGGCCAGAATATTCCACTGCGCGCCGCCGCTGGTCTTCGGGTTAGGCGTCAGAACTTGTAGCCCTGGCTTGCCGAGGTCGGCCCAATCCTTGATCGCCTTGGGGTTGCCCTTGCGGACGGCGAAGGCCACCACCGAGTCGCTGACCATGCCCTTGTAGGCATTCGCCTTCCAGTCGCTGGTGATCAGCCCGGCCTTCTGAATGCGTGTGATATCAGCCTCCAGCGACAGCGTGGCGACATCCGCCTCGAAACCTTCGGCGATCGCGCGCGACTGAGCGCCCGAGCCCTGGTACGATTCCTGGAAGGTGATATCCTGGCCAGTCTGCTTCTTCCACTGCTCTTTAAAGATTGGGATGAGCTTGCCATACGCCTCGCGCGGCGTGGTGTAGGCGCCCAGAACAATTGTGTTAGGCCCGCCGTTCGCCACCGATGCGGCGGTAGGGCTCTCGGCTCCACCGGTCGTAGCGCCTCCGCATGCGGCCAGCAGGCTGGCCAGGGCAAGCAACAGCGCCAGGAGTTTGACACGTTGTGTCATCGTATAATCTCCTCCAAACTACTCATTCGTCGATTGATTCCCATCCACGGCACGCGCGCGGCGGCATACGGCGAGCGCACGATCAGCACCGGCCGATCGGTCGCGTCGCTGAGAATCTGTCCCACCACACCCGCCAGCACACCGCGGCCATCGGGCCGCGCAAGCGGCGCGCCCAGCACCAGCAGGTCATAGCCGCCCGCGTTCATCTCGGCGATGATCTCGTTGCGCACCACGCCGGTGCGGATCGCCGAATGCGCCGGAACGCCCAGCAGCGCCATGGTTCGCAGGCCGCCGGCCAGGAAGCGCTCGGTGCGCTCGCGGGTCTCGCGCTGATCGCCTTCGGCCGGCAGCACCGATAGCAGCGTCGCCTCGGCGCCCAGGTGGCGTATCAGCCGTGCGGTGAACTGCACGTCGTCCTTGCCTGGCTCGCCGGTGGCCACGCAGACCAGCACGCGCTCCAGCTGGGCCGGCTCGCGCGGCGCAAGCAGCAGATGATGCTCGCCGGATTGCAGCAGCTGCTCGGCCAACTCGACGCTGCCCTGCGGTTTGCCGCCCAGCACGACCATGTCGTACGGCTGGCGCTCGACCTCGCGCAGCACAGCTTGGGCCGGCGGCTCGGGCGTCGCCCGAACATCCAGCGCCGGCAGCCCGCTGCCGATCTTTTCTTTGGCCTCTTGCAGGTGGCGCTGAAGTGGAGCCTCCTCCGATCCACGGCCATCGTGGAAGCGGCCGTACCCCAGGATCGTCGTGCGTGCGTTGGCCAGCCGCGCGATCCGCCCGCCGAGGTCGAGCGCCGGCTGGCTAGTCGGCGTTCCATCGGTGAGCAGCAGAAAGTGCAGCCCTGGGTGGACTAGCGCGTGGATCCGGCGCACGCCGACCCATGCATCCGCGCCGGGCGCGAGCGGGAAGCGCCGGGCCTGATCCTGCGAGCGGCTGACCTCGATCAGCACCGCGTCGTGCCCGAATGGCGGCGCGGGGGCGATCGGCCGGACCCCGACGATCGGCGGCATGCGCAGCCGCAGCCGCTCGAACGAACCCACGAAGGTCTGCTGCTCGACCTTGGCCAGCCCAAGCGCCGGGCCGGCTAGCCCCTGCTCCGATCCCGCCAGGGCCACATCCTCGGGGCGGAACAGCACCTGGACCGGCCGATCGTCGTTGCCCGGCCGCGCCATCGTGCCGAGCGGGAAGTGCAGCGCGCCTATCCGCACGCCGTCGGCGCTGGCCCGGCCAACCAGCAGGTTGGCGGTGCCAAGAAAGGTCGCCACGAATTCGGTCTGCGGGTGCAGGTACAACTCGTCGGGCCGGCCAACCTCGAGCAGCCGGCCGACATTCATAACGCCCAGGCGGTCGGCCAGCTCGAACGCCTCTTCCTGATCGTGCGTCACGAAGATCGTCGTCATGCCGATCTCGTGCTGGATGGCGCGCAGGGTCCGCCGCAGGTCGACCCGAATCTTGGCGTCGAGCGCGCCGAACGGCTCGTCGAGCAGGAGCACCTCGGGCTCGTAGGCCAGCGCGCGCGCCAGGGCCACGCGCTGCTGCTGCCCGCCCGAAAGCTGGCGTGGCATCCGCCCACCCAGCCCGGCCAGCCCGACCAACTCCAGCAATTCGTCGCGCTTGCGCCGGCGTGCGGCAGCCGCCACCTTACGCACGCGCAGGCCGAACTCGACATTCTCGGCCACCGACATATGCCGAAACAGCGCATAGTTCTGGAACACGAAGCCGGTGCCGCGCTGCTGCGGCGGCTGACTGGTCACGTCGCGGCCACGCAGCACCACCCGGCCCGCGTCGATGCTGATGAGGCCGGCGATCATGCGCAGGATCGTACTCTTGCCGCTCCCGCTTGGCCCAAGCAGCACGAAGAACTCGCCGTCGGCTATCTCGAGCGAGACATTGTTGACCACCGGGTAGCCCTCATAGCGCTTGGTGAGCTGCTCAAGCAAAATCGACATAACAAGACCTCGTAGTATAGTCAAGGTTCCAAGCCGGTGACAAACTGGTGACAAGGTAGATTTGGGGCGACAATTCAGATAACAAGACGTACGCGGTGCCCCAGATGTGGAGAGTGAGGCAGCCGTACTTTTCTTTGTTTTCGTTTTGTCGCTCGCAGAGCGACAAAACGAAAACAGCTGACTCCTCTCTTCTCGCAGGGCAGCGCCCTACATTGTTAAGCATAGCGTGAGGCGGTTAGATTGGTGGTTGCGAGATGGTAAAAATTCAGTGCGATTCGCGGTGGTGTTCACCCGGCGGCCGCCGGTCAGATCGCAGCCATCGGATGGAGGGGCGAGGTTGCCGCGCCTGCAATGATCGCGCGGTACTTTAAATTCTTTTGTTATTCAGTTTTCGGGTAGTGTCCCTCAACTGACGTGATGAGATTGTTCGACTCGGCCAGCGCCTAATAGTCGTGAGCTACCGCATTACAACGCACTAACTGTCGCTTAGCGCCTGCCTTGCCTCATCGTCCGTAAGCGTGTAGACGTGGTCTCGAACACCGTAGTTTGAGGCCATTACCTGAGCACTAAGCCGCGATCAGCGGTCGGAAAAAGGCAGCAACAAGCAACGTCGCGCCTACTGGTTTTGGCTGGATTTCGCTTTCTAATGCGGTAAGTGAGTCATGCGCTAACCTTACCCATCACGTCAGTTGAGGGACACCACCCAAAAAAGAAGATCTTGGGAAGGCAGAGCCTCCCCCAACCCCACCACCGCATAAG
>DATFXE010000600.1:0-8384 GCA_035258585.1 Roseiflexaceae bacterium
TTTCGCGTCCGGCGCGTCAACCAGCTGCATCCCGATACAGGCGCGCCGGCCGACGCGCCCGAATCATAGCCTGCAAAATCTTTGTCCTGGGCTGATGACAAAGAGTATCGCTTATGGCCACCCTTCGTCAAGCTCAGGAACCACGGTTCTTCAATTTCTTATCGTTGCTGGTTCTTTGCGCTCGGAGAGCGCAAATAACCAGCAACAGAGAATCGAAAAGTACCTTGCTGCTGCAGGCTAAAACAGCTTTTGACGAGATACTACGTGTCACAGGTTAGAAGGTTTTTCAAAATGGTATCGTGAACCTCCTGTGAAGGAGATCTGACATGGAAGGACGAATCGTCGCCGCTCCCGAATGGGGCTGGTCGATCATCCTCTACTTCTACCTCGGCGGAATCGCCGCTGGGGCCTATTTCATCGGCACGCTGATCGACCTGGTGGGCGTCGAACGCGATCGCCCGATCGCCAAGATTGCCTACTACCTCGCCGCGCCGCTGGTGGTCATCTGCGGCCTGGTGCTGATCGTCGACCTGACGCGCCCCGAGCGCTTCTGGCACATGGTGATCCAATCGAATACCGGGCTGCCGATGTTCAAGTACTGGTCGCCGATGTCGGTGGGGGTCTGGGCGCTGCTGCTGTTTGGCGTGTTCGCGGCCGCCTCGTTCGTCGGCGCGCTGGCAGAGGATGGCCGATACGGGCTTGGGCGATTCCGTGGTGTGGCCGGCTACCTGCACAAGGGGCCAGTCGGCATAATTTTTCAAGTGATCGGCTGCCTGTTCGGATTCTTCATTGCCTCGTACACCGGCGCGCTGCTGACAGCCAGCAACCAGCCGTTTTGGAGCGATAGCCCGCTGATCGGCGCGCTGTTCCTGGCCTCGGCGGCGTCAACTGGCATCGCGGCGCTGCTACTGATCCTGAGCATGCGCCGCGGCATCCCATCCGACTCGGTCGAAAATCTCGAGCGCACCGATCGCTGGGCCATGCTGCTCGAGCTGCTGCTGCTGATCGCTTTCGTGGTGTCGCTGGGCGGGCTGGCTCCGGCGTTTGTCGTCAGTATCTATGGCATCCTGCTAATCGTCGTCACGCTGGCGCTTGGCGTGATCGTCCCGCTGGTGTTGAGCTGGCGGACCCACCCGCTTGGCTCACGCAGCACGGTGATCGCCGCCACACTTGTGTTGATCGGCGGGCTGGTGCTGCGCTATGCGATTGTGATGGCTGGGCAGCGCGTCGACGTCGCCGGACGATGACGCGATGACAAGGTGACAAGATGACAAGATGATAGGATGCTCATCATCTTGTCATCTTGTCATCTTGTCGTAGGCAGTGAAGATGATGAGATCGTCAACGAGGCAATATCTCGTAATGGCGCTGCTTGCGGCGGCGCTGGCCTGCGCGGCCTGCGGCCCGGAAGATGGTCGCCCGCGCGGCGGCGGCCCGGGCGCGGATGGTGGCAACAAGCCGGCGACGGTGGTGCCCAAGAGCAAGGTCTTTAGCACGGAACATCCATGAGCGACATGCGGCCGAGCGATCTGGCATTGTTTCTGCTTGCCTCTGGTGAGACGCTGCCGCGCAAGCGCGCGCGCGATCAGCAGGCCGATATCGCCGGCCTGGAGCTCAAGCGTCAGATCCTGGACATGCTGCTCGCGATCGACCCCGAGCCTGATGAGCTGGACGCGGCGCTCATGCGCATCGTTGCCGAGCTAGGCCCGCCGATGGGGCCGACCCGCGCGATCTGCTTCACGGTTCGCGAGGAGTGGGAAGCGGCCACCCTGATCCCGGGGTTTTCCGAATGGCTGCTCGACCAGGCGCTGCGTGAAAGTCAGCATCCCCCAGGGCATATGGGCAAGCGTAGGCGAGTACAATGAATCTCTTCCGACGAAGCCAACCAGTTCGCCCCGATCTTACGGCTGCCCTCGAGCAACTGGCTCGGTTAGCCGAAGAGACGCCATCGCTGCGTGAGGCCGCCGCGCTCCAGGCCACAATCTTGCGTGCGATCTACCGCCAATCACCGCCGGCCGCCGCGCTCGAGCTCGCCCGCGATCGCGCGCGCGACAAGTTGCACGCCGGCGTTCCGCTGCTGCGTGACGAACGAGTTCAACTGGACATAATCGCTCTGCGTACGCTGATGGTCGAACTCTCGCGCGCGGCACGAGTTCATCAGGAGGGCTCCGCCGAGGTCGCCGCGGCGATCGAGCAGCGCGCGATCGATATTGCGGCGCTACTAGCAGCCGTGCTGGGCGGCCAGGCCGCTCTCATTCGCGAGCGCGCGGCGCAGCTGGGCCTGGATGGCGAGCTGCTGTGTACGCTGCTGCGCTTCAGCCTGTTTCCCGCGCTCGAACAGCTGGCAGCGCAGCTGGCGCCGCTGCGCGCGCTGGCGCCCTGGCAGCAGGGGTACTGCCCTACTTGCGGCAGCTGGCCGCTGCTGGGTGAGTACCGTGGTCTGGACCAGGCGCGCTTTCTCCGCTGCGGCCTGTGCGCCACGGAATGGCCGGTCGATCGGCTGCTCTGCCCGTTCTGCGGCTGCCGCGACCACCGGGCGCTTGGCTATTTGCACGTCGAAGGCGATCAGCAGCGGCGCGCCGCCACGTGCGACCAATGCATGAGCTATAATAAGACCCTCGCCACACTTGCGCCCATCCCACCGATCGAACTGGCGGTCTACGATCTCGCCACCATACACCTGGACCTTGCCGCGCTTGAACGTGGCTACCTGGAGCCCACATAATTGCAGATTGCAGATTGTAGATTGCAGATTGCATCGGTCAAACTACAATCTACAATCTACAATCTGCTATCGCAGCTATGTCCGATCCAATCCTCGACCTGGCATATATCGAGTACGACGGCGAGCGCGCAGCGCCGGTGACGCGCCCGGTGATCGCCGAGACGCCCTGGGCCCTGTATGTGGAGAAGCGCGAGTGGGTGACGTTTATGTGCTCGCCAATAGGGCTGCACCAGCTTGCGCTGGGCTTTCTGCTTTCTGAAGGCGTGATCGACGGCCTGGAGGATGTGTGGCAGCTCAAGGTGTATCTGGACGAAAACCGGGTCTACATGTACTTCCCCGACGCCAACCTGAATGGCGAGCTGGCCCTGCCGACCTGTGAAGAGGCCGGCGGCAGCATCGACGTGCGCCTGCGCCGCCCTCCGTCCGCTCGCCCGGAGCGGCGCATCCTGACCTCGGGCTGCGGTGGCGGTGTGACCTTCGACGATCTGGCCGGGGATCGCCCGCCGCTGCAGAGCGACCTGCGCATCACGGCCCAGCAGGTATCGGGGTTGATGCGCCAGCTGAACGAATCGGCGTCGCTCTATCGCGCCAGCCGCGGCGTCCACACCTCGGCGCTGGCCGATGTCGAGCGATTGCTGGTGCTGGCGGAAGATGTCGGCCGGCACAACACGCTCGACAAGATTCGCGGTGCATGCATGCTGGACCAAATCGCGACGCGCGACCGTGTTCTGATCAGCAGTGGGCGGATCTCATCCGAGATGATCGCCAAGGCGCGCAAGATGGAGGCGCCGATCGTGATCTCACGCACCTCGCCAACGGTGATGTCCATCCGCCTGGCGCGGGCCTGGAATATGACGCTGATCGGCTATGTGCGCGGCCGGCAGATGCGGGTGTACGCCGGCGCCGAGCGGGTCGTCTTTTAGGGAAGAAGCTTATCGCGCACCGGCGACTTTCTGGTACTCGACCTCGTAGATCAGCAGCGGCTCCTGCTTGCCCTTGAGTTGGACGCGATCGATCGGCCGAAGCGCCCAGGGCGCGCGCCAATCTGAGGGCAGCGCGTCTACGAAGTGCGGCGAGAGGATGATCTGGCCGGCGCGGGCGATGCCGTTTAGCCGGCTGGCGGTGTTGACGACATCGCCGATCAGCGTGTAGTCGAGCCGCTGCTCCGAGCCGATGTTGCCGACGATCGCGCTGCCGTAGTCGATCCCGATGCCCATGCCGATATCGCGGCCGAGCTGGGCGCTCCAGTGCGCGCGCAGCTCGGCGAAGGCGCGCTGAAGATCGACCGCCGCGAGCAGCGCGCGCTGGAGGTCGTCGGCGCGGGCGAGCGGGCTGCCGAACACGCCGATGATGCCATCGCCCATAAACTTGTCGATCGTCCCGCCGTGCCGGTACAGCACCTCGGTCATAGCGGTGAAGTAGCGGTTGAGCACCTGCTCGACCAGCACGCGTGGGTCGATGCCTTCCGTCAGCGTAGTATAGTCGCGCAGGTCGGCGAAGATCACCACCACATCGCGCTCGATCGGCGCGCCGATGTCGCGATCGCCGGCCAGCACCTCCTCGGCCACCTGCGGCGAGACATAGCGCCGGAAGACGCTGCGCAGGCGCTCCTGCTCACGCCGCTCCAGCTCTTTGATCGCAGTAATATCCTGGAGCACCGTCACATGGCCGATCAGCTCTTCGTCGGCGCTACGCACCGGCGCCACGCTGACGCTGAAGGTCTCGCCCTCGGGCATGACCACCTCATTCGGCGCCGCCGATCCATTACTGTTGCGCTCGCTGACGAGGGCTTGCAGCAGGTCTGGGTGATCGATCAGGTCGCCGATCGGCTGCCATTGGCTGGTGCCATTCTTCAACCCTAGTCGCTCGTGCGCGGCGCGATTGGCCAGCAGCAGCCGCTCATCTGGCCCGATCAGTAGAATCGGATCGGCCGCGCCGCTGAGCACCGCGTCGAGCGTACTGCGCTCGTCGGCCACCTCGCGGTACAGCCGCGCGTTCTCCAGTACCTGGGCGATCAAGCTGGCGACTGTCTCGAGCAGGGTCATCTCGGCCTGGCCAAATAGGGCCGTGCGCCCGGTTGCGTCGATCGCAATCAGGCCGATCTGCTGACCGTTGCTAATCAGCGGTGCCAGCACCAGCGATGCTATCTGGCCGCGCTCGAGCAGTTCGTGCACAGCCGCGAGTCGGCTGTCGGCAGCCACGTCGGAGATGATCAGCGCGCTGCGCAGCTCCAGAGCAGCCAGCTGCTGTGCGGGCAGCGGGAAGCGCACCTGGGTATCGGCCGCGCACACCTGGGCGCTGTGGCTGGCCACGCGCGTCCCGGCGCGCCGGTCCTCGCTCGACACCACGATCCCGCAGTGGTCGATCCCGAAGATCGCCGCCACCGCGGCCGCCGCGATCCGCAGATTTGCGCTCGAGTCCAGCTGGGCTGTCACGGCGACCGAAAGATTGTTGACCTGGCCGAGCTGGCGGACTCGGCGCTGCTCGTTGTCGAACAGCTGCGCGTTCTCCATCGCCACGCCAAGCTGGCCTGCGAGTGTGTCGAGCAGCCGGACATCGTTGGGGCCGAACGCGTCCACGACGTCGCTCTCCACGTTGAGCACCCCAAAGACCTCGCGCGCGGTCAGGATCGGCACAGCCAGCTTGGATCGGGTCTGGCCATGCTGGTCGCCGGCAATATAGCGTGCGTCCAGCCGCACGTCGGGAACATACAGCGGCTCTTGCTGGAGCGCGACCCAGCCGGTGATACCCTGGCCGATCGGAATGCGCCGGCCCATGCGTGCGTCTTCGTCGGGACCGCCGGCCACCGCGCGCACCACCAGGTCGTCGCCGTCGCGCAGCAGGATCGTGACGCTCCGGTAGCCGAAGGTCAGGTGAACCAGGTACGTCACCAGCCGCAGCAGCTGCTCGGGGCGCATCAGCTCCGTCAGCAGACGGCTGACCTGGTTGAGCCGCTGGAGCTCCTCGGCGCGGCGCTCCAGCAGCGCATTCTGGCTGCGCGTCAGCCGGAACAGCTCGGCGTTCTCCAGTGCGATCGCGCTCTGGGCTGCGACCGAATCCAGCAGGTCGAGATGCTCATCGGTGAAGTACCCCGGCGTATGATGCACCAGTGTGATCACGCCGAGCACGCGATCCTCGCGCATGATCGGCACGGATGCGGCGCTACGGACCATCTGCTGATGCGGCGTCGTGGCGACCCAGCGCCCATCGTCACGCGTCTCGGGGATGATCGCCGGCTGGCGCTCGCGCAGCACCCAGCCTGCGATGCCGTCGCGTAGAATATCCTCCGCCACGATCGAGGGCCGGTTGCGAATGCTGGAGTAGAGCCGCGGCAGTGCGTCGGTGGTCAGGATAATGCTGGCGCGAATGGCACCCACCGCGTCGGCCAACCGGTCGAGAAAATGGGTCAGCAGCTCGTCGAGATCGAGCGTGGTGCCGAGCTCGCGCGTCAGGTGCAGCAGCAGCTCGGTTTTACGCTGCTCGGCGCGCAGCGAGCGCTGGCTGCGCTGGAGGCGCAGCATGGCGCGCACCCGCGCCAGTAGCTCGGCGAACTCCACCGGCTTGACCAGAAAGTCGTCTGCGCCGGCGTCCAGCGCGGTCACTTTGGCGCGCTGGTCGTTCTTCGCGGTGACCAGAATGACCGGAATGAATGGCTTGGCGGCGTCGGCCTTGATCCGCTCGGTGACCTCCTGGCCGCTGATGCCGGGGAGCACCAGGTCCATCAGCACCAGGTCGGGCGTGACCAATTCCATATAGGCCAGCGCCTCCTCGCCGCTCGTAGCCAACGAGACACGGTAGCCGGTGTCGTTCAGCAGCAGCTGAAACATGCGCCGGATGCTCGGGTCGTCGTCGACAACGAGGATGTGCGCTAGCTCAGTCATAGGAGCATACCAGGACAAGCGCGGTCAAAGCAAGTTTACCCTTATTTAATTGTAAACCGCGCGGTATGATTTCGCAATAGAATATGAAGAATACGTTATTGATACCGCATGATTTACCTCAGAGGTTACTATGTATTATCGTATATAGTTCTTTGGAACGACCAGAGCGCCAGCGCGAGGCCAAGTAGCGCGAACAGGCCGACCACGGCGAATGAGAGCGGCAGCGCGATCGTGGCGGCGCCGCCGAAGGTGGTCGCACGCAGCGCGTCGATCAGGTAGGTGGTCGGGTTGAGCAGCGCGATCGTCTTGATCCAGCCGGGCATGCTGACCAGCGGGTAGAGCGCGTTGGAGGCGAACAGCAGCGGAAGATTGAACAGAAAGATCAGGCCGTGGTAGCCCATAATGCTGCTCGACCGAGCTGCGAAGGCCAGCGCGACACCTGCAAACCCCAGCGTGAACAGTGTCAGCAGCGCGATCAACGCCAGCCAGCCGAGCGGGCTGAGCGCGATGCGGGCGCCCATCAGCGCGCCGACCACCAGGATGATCGCGGCCTGAAACAGCGCCTTCGTCACGGTGCTGGCGGCATTGCCCAGCAGGATGCTCAGGCGCGGGATCGGCGCTGCCAAATACTCCTTCAAAATCCCGCGCAGCCGCTCGTCCAGCAGCGACATCCCGCCGCCAACCGCCCCGCCGAGCGCGGTGAGCGCCAGGATGCCGGGCAGCAGAAACGACATATAATCGCTGCCGCCCACATTGCCGACCAGCGCGCCCATGCCCACGCCGAACAGCGCCACCCATAGGATCGGTTGGAGCAGCAGCCCGCCCAGCTCCTCGCGGTTGCGGAAGAACTTGGTCATGTGCTTGGACCAGATGGTGATGGTTGCGTGCATAAGAACGTTATAACGCTCGAACGTTCAAACGTTCAAACGTTCTAATCGCGGAGCGCTCTGCCAGTATATTTGAGAAAAACATCGCCCAGGCTTGGCCGCGCCACCGAGATATCCTCGATCGCAAATCCGTTGCCGCTGGCCTGCGCCACTACCTCGGCGATCCGGCGGCTGCCACTATCCACGCCGATCTCGATCGTGCGCTCGCCGGGGTTGACCCGATCGACATACGGTAGCCGGCGCAGCTGCTCGACCAGGTGAGCCGCGTCGCCGCTGCCGGTGATCCGGATGAGGTCGGCGCCCAGCTCGGCCACCAGCCCGGCCGGCGTGCCCTCGGCAACTTTGCGCCCATGATCGATGATCCCGACGATATCGGCCAGCGCTTCGGCTTCCTCCATATAGTGCGTCGTCAGCAGCAGTGTCAGGCCGCGCTCGCGCTTGAGCGCGCGGATGTATTCCCAGATCGTCACGCGGTTCTGCGGGTCGAGCCCCTGGGTCGGCTCGTCGAGGAACAGCACCTGCGGATCGGTCAGCAGGCCGCGCGCCAGCTCCAGCCGCCGCTTCATGCCGCCGGAGTAGGTCTTGACCAGGCGATCGATCGCGTCGCCAAGCTGCACCAACTCGACCAGCTCGGCGATCCGGCGCTGGCGCAGGTCGCGCGGCTGTTTGTAGAGCCGGCCGTGGATATCCAGCGTCTGATGGCCGGTCAGGTCGGGGTCGAGCACCAGGTCCTGGAAGGTCACGCCGATGCGCCGGCGCACCTCGTCGGCCTGGCGCAGTACGTCACAGCCGGCCACCTGCGCCGAGCCTGCGCTGGGCTGAGCGAGCGTGGTCAAGATATTGATCGTTGTCGTCTTGCCGGCGCCATTCGGGCCAAGCAGCGCGTGGATG
>DATFXE010000601.1:0-4556 GCA_035258585.1 Roseiflexaceae bacterium
CGGCATGAGCTGCTGCTCGTCGACCAGCTGAGGGATGAGCGCGCCCTTGGCCGGGTTGAAGAACTGGCCGATCGATGACTGGACGAACACCACCAGGTAGATCGCCCAGAGCCAGTCCGGCGAGCGCACCGCCAGCAGCAACAGCAGCAGCACGGCGCGCAACAGGTCGGCCACGATCATTGTGCGCTTGCGATCCCAGCGGTCGGCGAACACGCCGCCGAGCGAGCCGAACAGCAGAATCGGCAGCGTCTCGGCGATGAACATCGCGCCGGTCGCCAGCGCCGATCCGGTTAGATCGTAGATATAGAATGGCAGGGCGATGAAAAGCAGCCAGTCGCCCAGCAAGGAGATCAGGCCGCCGGTCCACAGCAGCGCGAAGTTTCGTTGGCGAAGCACGGCCAGCATTGGGAGGCTCCTTCAGTTACGGATAGGTATGGACGCCAACCACTTCGACCGTATCGCGTGTCGTCACGACATCAAATCGAGCCGAGTCGGTCACGCTCGCGAAGCTGGAGACGATCGCGATCGAGCCAGCTGACTCGACCTCAGAGGATTGCAGTCGCATTCTTGGATGCGCTTTCCAAAATCGCTGACCCTCGGGCAGGCATAGTGCAATCGCGGCATGCGCACTCGAAGCCGTTTGGCCGCAGCTTTCGCACTTGACATACAGCGGGCTGATCCGCTGCGGGATCTCTGGCGCGTCGTCGGGCAGGCCGTCGCGCAGCAGTGATGGATGGCCGCAGAACAGGCATGGCAGAACTCGATCGTGGCGGCGGCGCCGGTAGTAGGCATCCGACCATGTCAATAGACGCGAGAGGGCCGGTTTGTAGCTTTTGATACCCCGCATCAGCTCGGGCAGCTGCGCGTAGGCGATGTAGACGTCGGGGGCGGGTGTGCAGTCGGGGCAGCGCAGCGCGAGCTCGCCAATTGACGCGACAAATCGGCCGGTCAGGTGGCGATCCCCACATAGCGGGCACCAGATCCGCGTCTCATGCCAGCCATCGTCCTCGTACGCGACCAGCCCGTAGCTGGCGGCTTCGCGCCGCAGATCGGTGGCGAGCACGCGGTGCAGAGCGATTCTGCCGCGGTGCAGCCGCACTGCGACCGTGCCGGCGCTCAACCCCAGGCGCTCGGCTATCGCGCCGACAGGCAGCTCTTCAACATACTTTTCCACCAGCACGCGCCGTGTTTCGCGCGGCAGCAGCGACAACGCCCGGTCGAGCAGATCGGCCAGCTCGTCGCGCTCGAGGTCGACTGTGATGTCATCCTGCTCGGCGGGCACGTTCTCTAAGCGTGCGTCCATGTCGGGCATGCCATCGATCGGGCTGAGCAAGCGCGATCGTTCGCGCCCCTGATCTCTGATCCAGCGCAGCGACACATTGCGGGCGATCGCGCTCAGCCAGGCGGAATAGCCCTGGCGATCGTGCAGGCGATGGCGGTGGCGCCAGGCTTCGATCATCGTCTCCTGCGCCAGATCCTCGGCGGCGTCGCGATCGCCGGAGAGATGCGCGCACAGCCGCACTAGGCGCGGCCATTCGTGTGGCAGCATCTTCTCCAGGTACGATACATCCGCCGGTTGGTTTCGGTCCTCCGCCATCTATTGGTCTCGTCCTTCTCAGCGATATCGGCTTGCTCAGATGTATATCGCAAAAGTCAGGCTAGATATTACATATTTTTGGCGGAAATTCCAACGATATTACTGAACTAGCGGATAGCTCAGTAAGCGTAGGCGTTCGTCAGGGTTCGCCATTGTTCGTGCAACAGGCGATATATTGGTGATACGATTTCAGGGGATTGAGGGTTGCGCATGGGCGACGGCTGGACGCCACAAGGCTAGCTCTCACGCGTCACAGTCTCGGCGTGCGTTGATGGCGGTACGGATTCAATCGGTGGCAATCTGATGATCGGCGACAACATACACCTTGCGAGCGGGTATGGTACAATCGATCAGCTTTTTCCATTGTAAGGATGACACGGTGACACGAGTAGCGCAACACGAAGCTCAGTCTTCAATGCTCAATGCTCAATTCTCGATTCTCGCCGCCATGGCGCTCGGTCTTGCGCTGTTCTATTGGGGCGGGGCGCTGGCATTGGCAGCAGCCGGGTTGCTGATCTTTGGCGCGCTGGCTCTCATGCGCCCCGATCTCGGGCTGCTGTTTGTGCCCTTGACGGCGCCGCTCTACCTGATCCCAGCCGCGCTTCCGGGCCTGCGCGGCGATCCATCGAAGCCATTCATGGTCCCGGTGCATGAGGCAGCGCTGCTGGTTGTGGCGGCTGCGACTGCTGCAGGCTGGGGTTGGGGGTTTATCAAGAGTCGAGAACCACGAGGCAAGTATCGGATCATGCCGGCGGCGCTGCTGCGTGAGTATAGCCCGCAGCTGCTGTTTCTGGCCGCGGGTATCTGGGGGGTATTGATAGCAATCGCGCGTGGACCTGCGCTGATCGAGTTTCGGCGTCTGATTGCCGAGCCGCTGCTGTTTTATGTGCTGCTCAAGCTGCTGGGCACACGGCGCAAGGCCCAGGGCCCGAGCAGCAGCCTGGCGAGTATGCCCTGGGTCCTGATGGCATTCGTGCTTGGCGGCGCGCTGGTCGGCCTGCTGGGGCTGCTCCAGTATGTGGGCGTAGATCTGGTGCCGTATTTTGGAGCCAAGCAGTGTTTCGCGCCGGATGGCGGCGTCTGCTCGAATATCGTGGTGGATGGCGGCGTGCGACGTGTGCTGTCGGTGTACGGGCATCCAAACAATTTGGGGTTGTATCTCGGGCGGGTCTGGCCGCTGGCGGCGGCGCTGGCCCTTGCCGACCAAGGACGAAAGACCAAGGACCAAGGTTGGCATTTGTTGGTCTTTGGTCTGTCGTCTTTGGTCTGTCTGGGCGGGATCGTGGTCTCGTTCTCGCGCGGGGCCTGGCTCGGCGCGCTGGCCGCGCTGGCGGTGCTGGGGCTGCCGTTCCTACGGGCGCGCTTTGGCGAGCGGGCGGCGCCAGCCGTGGTGGCGTTTGGCGTCGTGCTGGCCGCGCTGGCTGGGCTAGGGCTGACGGTGCGGGGCGATGTGGGTGGCGGGAGCACGCCGGTGCGCCTGCTGCTCTGGCGCGAAGCAATTGGTTATATTCGGCTGCACCCGCTGGGCATCGGGTTAGACCAGTTCGTCCAGTACCACGATCCGAACTCAGGCCGCAGCCTGATCGATCCATCGCTGATCGGCACCAGCGAGCAGTATGCCGCGCACCCGCACAATCTCCTGCTCGATATCTGGCTGCGGCTGGGGCCGCTCGGCCTGGCCGCATTCGGCTGGCTGCTGGCGCGCTTCTTCGGCGCCGCGCGAGTGCGCCTGCACGATCCACTCGTCCTCGGCGCGCTGGCGGCGATGACCGCCGCGCTGGTCCACGGCCTGGTCGATAACTTTTACTTCGTGCCGGATCTGGCACTGGCGTTCTGGCTGCTGATCGCGCTGGTCGAGTACCGATATGAAAGGATGCAGAGATATGCAGAACCTTCCCCCGCTGACACTCGAGCGCAGGCTCGATAGCCGGATCTGGGGCGGTAGTACGCTCGGCCCTTGGCTTGGTCTGGCCGATGCGCCGCCGAACCTGGCTGAGTCCTGGCAGGTCTACGAGCGTAATCGCGTGCTGGGCGGCCCATTCGATGGCCGCACGCTGGCAGATCTGGTGGCCGAACATGCTGCGGCGCTGGTTGGCACGCGCAGCTTCGAGCGCTACGGGGCCGAGTTTCCGCTGCTGGCCAAGTTCATCGACGCGGCCGACCATCTGTCGGTCCAGGTCCACCCCGACGACACCTACGCCCACACAGTCGAGGCGGCGACCGGCTTTCACGGCAAGACTGAGGCGTGGTACATCCTGTACGCCGCGCCGGGCGCCGAGCTGATCCACGGCCTGGCGCGCCCGAGCAACCGCGACGAACTGGCCGCCGCGCTGGCCGATGGCTCGCTGCTCAGCCTGCTGCGCCGCGTGCCAGCTAGAGCCGGCGATACCATCTTCGTGCCGGCCGGCACTATCCACGCGATTAATGCCGGAATCATGCTGTTCGAGATCCAGCAGAAATCCGATCTGACCTATCGGGTCTACGACTACGACCGGCGCGACGCCCAAGGCCGCCCGCGCGAACTGCACGTCGAGCGCGCGCTCGATGTCATCAAATACGATGCCGCGCCGCCCGCGGTGGTTGAGCCGACGCGGCTGGATGGGGTACGGATGCTGCTGGTGCGCTGCCCATACTTTGCAATGGAGCGCCTTAATCTGGCCGCGCCGCTAGCTGCCAGCACCGATCCCGCCAGCTTCGATATTCTAACTGTTATTGATGGTTCGGCGAGCCTGGCCTGGGGCGATGGCGAGCGCTGCCTGGCCCGCGGCGAGTCGATCGTGCTGCCGGCGAACCTGGGGGCGTATCGGCTGGCCCCGGACCCTGGCGCGGCGCTGCTGCGCTGTTATGTACCCTAGAGCGCTTGCAGCGCCGGGATTAGGGGTTGGGAGTTGGGGGATGGTGGTTCTCGATTTCCTTGACGGAACCCACGCTTTCATATACCATCCATGCTATTATTTAC
>DATFXE010000602.1:0-3048 GCA_035258585.1 Roseiflexaceae bacterium
ATCACACACGCCAATGCCGATGATCAAAGCGGCGGGATCGGAAGTGGCCGGCTCGCGCAGCGGGCTGAGGTTGAAGGCGTCGGGAATGCCCTGCCCGTCGAACCAGTTGAAGCTGTCCGGGTAGGTCGGCCCGGAGAGCAAGGCGCCGTGCCGACGATCCTCGATCTGGAAGATGTAGCCGCCAGTGCAGTAGCGTGTGCCAAAGCGTTCCTGATCGGCCAGAGGATCGAGAATGGACACTTCCAATGATTCGTTGGTGAGCGTGTACATGGTGCGGCGGTTTCCCTTCTTAATGCATGTTGCCGAGCCGATTTCATCCGGCGATTTCACGCGATCGGCACTCCGCACTTGGCCGCGATCCGCCGCACGTTCGCGTTCGCTAGCGGCACCTTGTCGATCGGCAGGTGCTCGATCAGCCCGTAGCCATCGGGGTGCAGCGCCTGGAATCGCCGCAGCAGCAGCCCAATGTCCAGCTCGCCTTCGCCGGGGACTTCTTCGTCGAGATGCAGCACCAGGCTGTTGCGCACGGCAATGTCCTTGATATGTGCCAGCGGGGCGATCGCTCCCATAACATCGAAGATCTGGTTGAGCCGGTCGGCGGAGCGATAGACCTGCCGCAGCGACTGGAAGTGGTTGACCGCGTCCATCACGATCCGCAGCTTGTCGGAGCCGACTGCCTCGACGACCTCGGCGCAGACCTCCGGTGAGTCCACGATCGAGATCGCATGCGTCTCCATCACCAGCAGCACACCCTCGGCCTCGGCGCGCGCGGCAAGTGGCCGGAGCGTCGCGATCAGCCGCGCCAGGCTTTGCGGAAGATGGTTGTCGCGGTGCGGCGTCCATGGGCCGGCCGGGTTCAGGCTGCCGGGGCGGATCAGAAAGCCGTGCGCCCCCAGCCACCGCGCCAGCTCGATTCCGCGCCCGATCTTCTCGGTCGCCGCCGCGCGGATGCCCGGTTCGGGCGCGAACAGGCATTCATTGTAGCTCAGGCTGAACTGCGCCAGCTCCAGGCCGGTGGCATCGTACAGTGCCGCGAAGGCCCGGCAATCCGACCCGGTGATCTCCGCGGCCATCTCGCCGTCGAGATGGCAGCCGAAGCCGGTGAAGCCCAGCGCTGCGATCGCCTGCATCTGGGCCGGCGTGTAGCGCCGAAAATCGTCCGGCAGCATGCCGACGACACCTAATCGCATAGTATGTGTATCCTGTTGGTCAGCCGCAGTTGGCGGTCGGCAGTAAGCAGTTGGCAGTCAAGCTTACTGCCGACTGCTTGCTGCCGACTGCCCACTTACGCCGGCGTCGGCGCATCCTCGCGCAGCAGCCCTTCGCGCCGCAGATCAGCCCACAGTTCGCTCGGGATGGGTGTGAACAGTGCGTCGCGATTGGCTCGCACCTCGGATGGCAGGATGGCGCCCAGCACGACGGCGGTGACAGCCGGGTGCGCCAGGGCGAACTGGGCCGCCGCGCGGTATAGCGGCACGTCGTAGCGGGCGCAGATCGCCTCGATCCGGCGCACGCGCTCCACGATCGCGGCCGGCGGCTCGGCGTAGTTGTAGGTCGCGCCCGGCCGCGCGCCCATGGCCAGGATCCCGCTGTTGAAGACACCCCCCAGGAAAATGCCGATGCTGCGCTCCTGGCAGCGCGCCAGGAATTCCAGCGCAGTCTGCTCCAGGAGGGTGTAGCGGCCGGCCAGCAGGAAGCAGTCCACGTCGAAGTTCTCGGCGAAACGCTCCTCCATCTGCCACTGGTTCATGCCCGCCCCGATCGCCCCGACCATGCCCTGCGCGCGCAGTTCGGCCAGCGCTGGGAATGCCTGCTCGAGCGCCCGTTGCTCGTTGTCGTCCGGATCGTGTACCAGCAGGATGTCGACCCGGTCGAGCTTCAGGCGCTTCAGGCTCTCCTCGAAGCTGCGCAGCACGCCGTCGCGCGAGAAGTCGAACACTACCTGGTCATCCGGCAGCACCAGGCGGCCGACCTTGGTCGAGAGCACATAGCTGTCGCGCGCCACGCCATGGAGCGCGATGCTCAGGCGCTGTTCGCTACGCCCCGCACCATACAGCGGCGCGGTGTCGATGAATGTCACGCCCGCGGCCAGCGCCGCAAGGATCGTCTCGACCGACTGGGCCTCGGGGATCGAGCCGTTTTTGCCGGTGAGCGGCGCCGTGCCCAGCCCAAGCCTGGAAACTTGTAATGCGGTATGCCCAACCCGGGCGGATGGAAGCGCTTCGGCCATGGGGTATGCTCCTTTAGCAGAACGATAAACAGATCTGATTATACAGCTCTTGAGGTAAGAGACAACAGACAGGAGACAAGAGACAATCCGTTTCCCATCTCTTGTCTCTTGTCTCCTGTCTCTCTCTACTCTTCCAGCGGCGGCAAGCGTCGCTGCCCAAGCGCCATAGCCCCGCCATCCACGTAAAAGACCTGGCCGGTGATATAGGAAGCCTTGTCGCTGGCCAGGAATGCCACCGCGTTGGCAATATCCTCGGGCCGGCCCACGCGGTCGAGCGGGACGCGGCTCAGCGTCAGGGCGCGCCCGTCTGGGTCGGCCATGCCGCCGGTCATGGCGGTGGCGATGTAGCCTGGCCCGATCGCGTTGGCGCGGATCTGGTATGGGGCGAGGTTGACCGCCAGCGCCAGCGTGAAGCTGATCACGCCGCCTTTGCTGGCGTGGTAAGCCACCCCGCCAGGTGTCGGGCGCACCGCGCCGATCGAGGTGATGTTGACAATGCTGCCGGCGCGCTGTTTGGCCATCACGCGCCCGGCGACCTGCGAGCATAGGAACATGCCGGTCAGATTCACGTCGATCGTGCGCCCCCAGGTCTCGTCGCTCATCTCCAGAAACGGCGCCTGGTGCGGCGGGTTGATCCCGGCGTTGTTGACAAGCACATCCACTCGTCCAAAGGCTTCGACCGCCTGCTGGACCATCTGCTCGACCTCGGCGCGGCGCGAGATGTCGGTCGCGACCGCCAGCGCGGCGTAGCCCCGATCGCGCAGCGCGCGCGCCTGCTGCTCGACCGGCTCGGCCTGCCAGTCGGCCAGAACCACTGC
>DATFXE010000603.1:0-8918 GCA_035258585.1 Roseiflexaceae bacterium
TGGCTTTGCCGCCCCCGCCGCGAAGATCAGTGTGCGCGGGTCGCGGCGATAGATCCGCCGTAGCACGTCCTGCGTCAGGGCCGAAGGCTGGCCGTCGAATTCGACCACCCCTTCGGCGATGCCGATGATTCGGTCGGTATACTCCTGGGCAAGAGCGACATCGTGAATATTGACCAGTACTGGCAGCCCTTCCTCGGTCGCGGCCTTGCGTAGAAAGCCCATCACCTCGTGCGCCAATTCCGGATCGAGGCTGGCGACTGGCTCATCTGCCAGGATCAGCCAGGGCTCCTGCGCAAGCGCGCGTGCGATCGAGACACGTTGCTTTTCGCCGCCCGACAGCCGATCGACACGCTGGTCGGCCTTATGGAGCAGCTGCACGCGATCGAGACATGCGAGGGCGATAATTCGATCCGTGCGTGGAAAGATGCCCAGCACAGAGAGCCAGGGCGACATCTGGCCCAACCGTCCGGATATCACATTGCGGAATACGCGCGAGCGCTCGACCAGGTTGTAATCCTGGTAGACAAAGCCGATCCGGCGGCGTAGCAGCATGTGCTGCTGCGGTGTGGCCGTGGTGACATCGAGGTCGTTGATCACGATCGTCCCGCTCGTGGCAGGCAAGATCCCGTTCAGGCAGCGCAGCAGGGTCGATTTGCCGGCGCCGCTGCGCCCGATGATCGCCACCATCTCACCCGGCCCGATGCCAAACGAGACATTCTTGAGCGCCTCGTGACCATTCGGAAAGACTTTTCGAAGCTGGCGTACCTCGATCGTGTTCACACATCCTCCGTCGACTCCTGGCTGGAGCACTGCTCAAATACTCGGGAGCGATCCGCGAATTGCGCTCACTATGCTAAATAAAGCGCAATGTATTCGCGCGCATGAGTGGGAGCATCACCGGCGCTCCATCGATCAATCGAACATATGGACTTGCCCAGCCAGTACTATTGACCGCTGCATAAGCAGCTAAAGATGGCTGCTGGGGAGGTGTGGGGCGGCTTCGCCGCCCCACACCCCACCACAAAGTTTAGCTATTTGTGCAGCGCTCAGTATTCGCAGACCCTCGGACAAGCTCCTGGCCTGCCTAAAGCGCACCACTGCGCACATGCTGTTATTGATGTCGTTCTGGAATTGAGCCTACGAATGATAAGCGCCGTATACTAATAGAGCATTAGCCATCGCTTAAACTGGCGTTATTTGTTGGAATACTCGTCTTAGCATAACGCTTGACAATCGCACGGCGTCTGGTACGATCCCAAGCATCGCTGATAGCTCCTCTGGTGATACCAATGAACCAAACCGAACAACAAGCGCGCGAGTGGCGGCGCGGCTGTGGCGGCTTTCTGGCTGCTTGCTGCCTGATTATCTTGCTCGGCCTCTGCGCGGGCACTACGATCGCGGCCGGGCAGCTCATCGGCCCGAACATCAATGTGCAGCTCGGCCCATATCATGTGCTGAGCCGAACTACGACCAGCCCTGATTGCCATCCCCTCACGATGGGCTGCCTTGCCAGCAACCCCAAACCTATGATCGACGGGTCAGCTTACTACACGATCTGGGTACTCACGCTCACCGAGCAGCCGATCGCCGGCGGCGTCCAGGAGCATCTCACCAGCCGCCGTATCATTACATTGCCAGTTAGCCTGAAGTAGTCCGCTATGATCCATACTCTAACGATCAGCGATCGCTCGCAAACACAACCTTCTGATAATCCCCGCTTAATGCTAGCACCATATCCTCAGCGTAAAATCTTCGCAGACACGCGCGCCAGCGTGTCGATAGCGAGGAAGCGCATGCAGGAACGGTTCTCAGTCTCTCTGCCCGAAGCTATGCTGCTCGCCGCGATCGACGAGTTCAGCGGCACGATGCGCGGCGAGGCAGAGCTGCGCTATGGGCTGGCCGGGGCGATGATGATCGAGCTCGGGCTGCATGGGCGCTTGACGACTGATGGCCGCAATCTAACGGTCACCGATCGAGCACGTACGGGCGATGCCCTGTTGGATGAGGCCCTGCGAATAATGCGCCAGGCCGGCAGCACGCGTCCGCCGCGCACGTGGCTGCTGCGAATCACGCGGGCGCTGTATGATCTTCAGGAGCGCTATCTGGCGCGGTTGGCTCAGGCCGGTGTCCTCCATGTAGTCGAAACCGGTGCGCTCGGGCTTTTCACCGAGCGGCGCTACGCACTCCTGGCGCCAGGCCAACTCTATGCCGTGCGCGAGCGCCTGCGCCAGATCGCGCTGGCCGATGCGCCCGCGGCGCCGCGCGAGGTCGCGCTTTTCCGGCTACTTGAGGCATGCGATTTGATCGATACACAGTTCGCTCGCTCTGAAGCGCGGGCGGCGCGGCGCTGGCTGCTTGGTCAGCGCCGCGCCGAGCGATTCAGCCGGCCGATCGCCGCCGAGGTCGCCAGCCTACGGCGCGACAGTGCCAACTTTGCCTACATCGTTGGAATCGGCTAACTTGGTATTGATGCTGATTAGATAGGAATGCAGACACCAAACCGCATCTTTCCCATTCCGAAATATTGAAAGGGCCTGAGAAAGGAAGTGCAGTCGTGCAGCCACAAAACGATCTTCCAGCGGCAAACGATAAACCTCTCTTCACGCCTGGCCCGCTCACGACCAGCCGGACGGTCAAGCAGGCCATGCTGCGCGACCTCGGCTCGCGCGACGCGGCATTTGTCGCGCTGGTGCGCGATGTCCGCCGACGGCTGCTGGCACTCGGCGGCGTGGCGAGCGACGAGTATACCAGTGTGCTCATGCAGGGTAGCGGCACGTTCGCAGTCGAGTCGGTGCTCGGCTCGGTAATACCGCCCAACGGCAAGCTGCTGGCGCTCGTCAACGGCGCCTACGGCCGGCGGATCGCACAAATTGCCGATATCCTGAAGATCCACTGCACGACACTGACGTTGCCGGAAGAGAGCGCTCTCGATCTCGATATGGTCGCGCAGGTGCTGACGACTGACAGCGCGATCACCCATATTGCGGCCGTTCACTGCGAGACGACCAGCGGGATCATCAACCCAATCGAAGCAATCGGCGCACTTGCGCGAGTCCATGCCAAGGGCTATATCGTGGACGCGATGAGCAGTTTCGGCGCCGTGCCAATCGATCTGCAAGCCGCCGCGATCGACTATCTGATCTCTTCGGCGAACAAATGCATCGAGGGCGTGCCTGGCTTCGCCTTCGTGCTGGCGCGCCAGTCGGCGTTGGCGGCGACCGAGGGCTACGCGCGCAGCTTGAGCCTGGATCTGCTGGCGCAATCGCGCGAGCTGGAGCATAGTGGCCAGTTCCGCTTCACGCCGCCGACGCACGCGCTGCTGGCCTTTCACCAGGCGCTCATCGAGCTGGAGGGCGAGGGTGGCATAGCAGGGCGCGCGGCGCGCTACCGCGCCAACTATGTGGCGCTGGTGGCGGGCATGCGCGAACTGGGCTTTCGCGAGTACCTGGCGCCCGAGGACCAAGGCTATATCATCACCTCGTTTCGCTACCCGGATGATCCCGCGTTCAGTTTTGGCGTATTCTACGAACGGCTGAACGACAAGGGGTTTGTGATCTATCCGGGTAAGTTGACCGACGCGCCCTGCTTCCGGATTGGCACGATCGGCCGGATCTTCCCGCGCGACGTACGCTCGCTGCTGGGGGCCATCCACGAGACGCTGGACGAGATGGGCGTGGTGATGCAAGAGACGAGGGCACGATGAATACGACGAGTTTCACCTACCACAGGCGCTACACCGGCCCGCTGCAAGCGGCGATCTTCGATTGGGCCGGAACCACGGTCGACTATGGCAGCCGCGCGCCCGTTGCGGTTTTCGTTGAGGTCTTCAGACGGCGTGGCGTCATCATCACGGCACAGCAGGCCCGCGCGCCGATGGGCCTGGAAAAGAAAGACCACATCCGCGCGATCGCCCAGCAGCCGCTCGTAGCCGAGCAGTGGCAGGCTGTCCACGCTCGCGCCTGGGCCGAAGATGACGTGGAGGCAATGTACCGCGACTCGCTGCCGCTCCAGGCGCAGTGCGTCGCCGACTATGCCGAGCTGATCCCAGGCACGCTCGAGACCCTGGCGGCGTGCCGCGCGCGGGGCATACAGATCGGCTCCAGCACCGGCTACAGCCGCCAGATTGTGGACGCGCTGCTGCCGGCAGCGGCCCGGCACGGCTACGTGCCTGACTCGGTCGTCTGCCCAAGCGATGTGCCTGCTGGCCGGCCGGCGCCCTGGATGGCGTTCCAGAACGCCAGCAATCTGCGAGTCTACCCCATGGCGGCGTTGGTCAAGATCGGCGACACCATCCCCGATATTGAGGAAGGGCTCAACGCCGGCATGTGGACGATCGGGCTGACGAAATCGGGCAACGAGCTGGGCCTGAGTGAAGCTGAGATTGTCGAGCTTGCGCCGGCCGAACTGGCCGCGCGTCTGGCGCCAATCGAGCGGCGGATGCGCCAGGCCGGGGCGCATTATGTGGTCGAGACCATCGCCGACATACCGCCGCTCCTCGACGCGATCGCGGCGCGCCTGCGCCTGGGCGAGCAGCCATAACGGATGCCGAGCGGCTGGCGCCAATTACTGATATGTGCATTGATTTGGCATATTTGGTGGGGGTGTGGGGGCGGCCGGGTGCCCTCTGGGCGTCGCCCCTACACCCCCACCAGACCTCCCCAGAAAGAATATTCCGCGTCTATGTACGGATCAGTCGAGCATCATTTGTCGGTCACACCTGAATCATGCTGGAAGTGGAGATATTTCTGATGGACGATGACGTGATTGATAGGATATTCGCTACCTTCATCGCATACGGCGATCGCGATTACGGCGAGAACGTCTCGGTGCTGGCACACTCGCTCCAGGCGGCCTACGCCGCCGAGCAAGATGGGGCTGCCCCAACGCTGATCGCCGCGGCAGTACTGCACGACTACGGCCACCTGATCCACGGCCTGCCCGAGGACTGCGCCGATCAGGGTATCGACAGCCTGCACGAGCAGCTGGGCGCCGCGTTTCTCGTACGGTACTTTGTGCCGGCGGTGACCGAGCCAGTACGGCTGCACGTGGCCGCCAAGCGCTACTTATGCGCGGTCGACGCCACCTATCTGGCAGCGCTCTCGCCGGCTTCGGCGCAGAGCCTGCTGCTGCAGGGCGGGCCGTTCAGCGCCGAGGAGGTCGCCGCATTCGAAGCCTCGCCGCACTTCATGGATGCGGTGCGCCTGCGCCGTTACGACGATATCGGCAAAGACCCTGAGGCGTGGACACCAGATCTTGAGCACTACCGGGAAGTACTCGAGAGCACTCTGCTCACCTGATCGCGACTTACGGCGGGACATCCATATGGTAGCATAGTGCTCCGCATGCCTTGTACTACTGTTGTTAGCCGACCACAGATGCGCCTGAGGTCTCCAGCTATGCCAACTATCCTAATTATCGAAGATACGCCGGCGATTGTGGAGACGCTCCGCTATCATCTAGAGCACGAAGGTTACCGCGTCCTCAGCGCCGAGGACGGCGCTGACGGCCTCGCGCTCGCACGATCCGAGCAGCCTGATCTCGTGATCCTGGACATCATGCTGCCACGACTCGATGGCTTCTCAATCTGCCGCATCCTGCGCGAAGAGAGCCAGGTTGCGATCATTATCCTTAGCGCCCGTCAGGATGAGATCGATCGCATCGCTGGGTTAGAGCTTGGCGCCGACGATTACCTGACCAAACCCTTCAGCCTCGGCGAACTCCTGGCGCGCGTGCGCGGACTACTCCGCCGTGCCGAACGTCAGTCGAGCCCGGAACGTGACATTTTAGAAATTGCTGTATTTCGCATCGATACGGGTTCGCGTCGCGTCTGGGTGTCGCACGAGGAGATCACACTCTCGCAGCGAGAGTATGAGTTGCTGCTCTGTCTCATACGCAATCGCGGGATTGCGCTCTCACGCGAGCTCCTGCTCGAACGGGTCTGGGGCTACGATTTCGCCGGAGATAATCGCACCGTTGATGTACACATCCGCTGGCTCCGCGAAAAGGTCGAGCTCGATCCAGGCCGGCCGATATATATTCAGACAGTTCGCGGTATCGGTTACCGCTTTGAGGTGCCTTCCAGCGGCCACCAGTAGCATCAATGCGCGCAGCTGCATTGGCATAGGTTATCCGACGAGTCACTTCTCGGCCCAGCGCGCCCAGATCGGGCTGCTATAGGCCAGCGCGCCATCGCCATGCAGCACGCGCACGAAGAACCACTGCTCGCCATCCCCACGCGCAGGGACTTGCACGCGCCAACTAATCGCGCGTAACCCTCGCGTTTCGTGGGCTGCCACGAGCGCGCCGCCGTTGGTCCGTAACTCCAGCCGCGTCCAGCCTTGATCGATCGCCGGGTCGTCGCACCAGACCCCGATCGACAGCGACTCGTGCAGGCGCGGGCGCAATCGCGCACCCATAAGCATATCGTTGCCCACCAGCAGCAGCGCCAGCGTCGGCGAGCGTGTAGCATAGACGCGCCGCGCTTCCAGCGCTGCCTGAATACCGCGCAGTGTCAGCTCCCACGCCAGCACGCCGGCGCGGGGCAGCGTCGGGCTGCCCCAATCGGTCTCGTGGTGATCTGAGACGCCGATCGCGCCGACATGCCAACCGCGGTCGAGCGCGCGCACATAGCTCTCGCCGTAGTCGTCGCCGCGATTAAAGCACTCCAGCGTAACGATCCGGTCGTCCATTGCCGGGGCGTAGGCGCAGCCGTCGAAACAGGCCGTCTCGCGGCCGGGATGGTTGAAGCCCGCCAGCACGCGCGCCCCGGCGACCGGCCGCGCATCGGCCAGCCACTCATAGAACGCTCCCATACTTTCGTCGCCCGTAACATCGTAGCCGGTATGCTCGGCCGAGCACCAGACATTGCTGTGCCCCTGCCGCGGCGATGTCCACTCGAACCCGCGGATGGCAACGAAATCGTCGCTGGTTGCCTCGGCTACCTGGCGTGCTGTGATAGCCCACTTGTCGGCATCGCGGATAGCCGTCGGCTGGTCGAGTAGCTCGCCATGGTCGGTGATCGCGGCGAAGTGCAAGCCGCGCGCCCGCATCTGGCGCAGAGCATCCTCGGGCCGGCCGGCGCCGTCGGAGTAGCCGGTGTGATTATGCAGGTCGCCGTAGAACAGCTGTAGATGGTAGGCACGGAGCAGCCGCGGCAGCAAATACGCCTGGATCGAGGTATCGAGCAGCAGGTGCTGCGCGCTTGTCGCAGAATGCGTGTGGTGTGTCATAGGTTTGCGGTCATCCAGAACTCATCCACATAAAGCAATGGCCAATAGGTGAAAATGCCGAATAGCAGCAGATTTGGGCCGACCCACGGCGGCGCGAAGGCTATGGCAAACCCTCACGAACATAACGTGAGATCAAGCGTGTCGCTGGTCGTTATACCCGCTCGCTGTTAAGAAGCCGATCGGATCATGTTAGCACTCGTCGAAACGTCAGTTAACAGGCGGTACGACGTTTGTCATTAGTAGGACTTACGCGGCGGGAGGTTTGGAGGGTCTGCGGCCCTCCAAGAACCCCTTTTCTGGGAGAGGTGCAACCTCTCCCAAGCCCTCACCGCGTAAGTCCTGTCATTCGGAGCGCTCTATGGTTCATGTTGATGACATCGAATGAAAGATAAAAAGAATTTCATTCCAGCTATGAACAAATCGTTTTCTTTTCCGTAAATTATCCTCGAAGACTTGTGTATAGATCATTTTTATTTGAACCAATATTAATTCGAGCTTAATTTGCTTCGCGTGAACGGCGCTTGAAGTTTAATGGGCGCCAAGTAATTGATTATCCATCATTAAGACGAATCAAAGCCGGCGACTCGATTGTGTTAAGTGATCGCATCGCTGGCTTTTTCATTCAAGGCTCACAAGCGCGGCTCATACTCGAAGATCACAGGCGTCACGTCGTACTTTCATGCCCCGCACCAGCGGGAGGAGGAATGAAGCATGCATTGTGTCGGCTGTTCCAATGGAACAGCTTTTCTGCGTTTGCGATGAAGCCATTCGATTGAGTTATCATAGGAGACCGCAGCGATGAAGCGGAATCGAGTAACGGCACTCTTGTTGAGCCTCGCCCTGCTCGCGGGGCTCTGGGCATCGTCCAATGCCCTCGCGCACCTCGTCACGATCGATGGAGTGCTCGGCGATTGGTTCGAGACTGGCTCGATCACTAAGCCTGGCACTGTGAATCTCAACACGGGCCAGGTCGCGCGCAACCCCGCGCAGCAGGGCGAGTTCATCTGGCGCGACGTTTTCAACGACCATCGCGTGATCACTTCCACTACCACGATCACGCGGGATGTGGATCTCCGAACATTTCGTGCTACTGGCGATTCTGCTAACCTGTATCTCTACCTCAATGTCGGTAGCGTCAATAACCTGAGTGGCCCCAAGGCACCCGAGTTTCAGGTCGCGATCGACACCGCGCCCGGCGGTAACACCAACCTGATCAATGACCCGGCGACGATCAGCACGAACGCCGCCTGGGAGTATCTGGTGCAGACGCAGTTCTCGACCAATGGCGTGTCGGGTACGACCAACAGCGTGCCACCGCTGGTCCATGCCGCCGGCGGCGGCAGCTCGAATACTGGCACAGCTGGGGTGCTCAAAGGGGTAGGCATTGACACAGCCGAGCTGAAGATCCCCTGGAGCCTGATCGGCGGCGCGCCGCCGGCCGGCGGCAAGCGCTTGCGCTTCACTGTCGCCACGCTCTTCAGCGACCGCACCAAAGTCAACGACGGTACCCCGGGCGGCAGCGCGGTGATGGACGCCATGAGCCCGAGCCAGAACGCCAAGACCGACCTGGCGGACGGCGTGCTGGACTACTTCGTGGACGCCTACTTCGACGCGCAGGGCGAGGTCTTCACGCCGCTGCTGATCACGGAGTTTCTGGCCAGCCAGCCCTCGCAGGGCACCCAGTGGGTC
>DATFXE010000604.1:0-3277 GCA_035258585.1 Roseiflexaceae bacterium
TCACCGGAACCAGTCCGGGCGAGCCGGTCTGGATGCACAGCACGTCTGCCCCCAGTATCGCCGGCAGCTCGCGGACGAGCCGGGATTTGCCGATGCCGGCCTCACCCCGGACGAACACGACGCCGGCCTGACCGGAGCGAAGCGCCGCGCCGACGTGGTGAAAGACCCGCCGCTCGGCCTCGCGGCCGACCAGCTGCATGTCCTCAAGTGGCGACGAGTGATTAGTTAGATCCAGCGCGCGCACCGACCACACGCGCACCGGCTCGCGCTTGCCCTTCAGCAGCAGCATGCGCGACTCGGCGTCCAGCGCGTCGCCAGCCATGGCGCGTACGCTCGGGCTTACGAGCACTTCGCCCGGCTGCGCCTTGCCCATCAGGCGCGCGCCGACGTTGACGGCATCGCCCATCACGGTGTATTCCCAGCGCAGCGGCGAGCCGACCAGGCCGGCGACGACCGGGCCAGCGTTGATGCCGCTGCGCACCGCCAGCGCAGGCTGAACGGCATCCGCATCGCCGTTGTTTCGCCCATCAAGCAGCGCGGCGATCTCGGCGTTGATGCCCGGCATCGCGTCGCGCAGCGCCAGCGCCGTAAGCAGGGCACGCATAGCTTCCTGCTCGTGCGCTACGGGCGCGCCGAACAGCGCCAGCAGCTTGTGGCCGCCGTCATAGATGTCGACACGCGCCAGCACGCCGCCGAACCCCTCGATCAGCGCGATCGCGCGATGCAGGGCCAGGTCGGCCGCCTGCGCCACCAGGCCGGGATCGGTCGACCAGAACGTGTCCGCCAGCTCGTGCAGCCCGGATAAGTGCGAAAACATACTCACGACGTAGCGCTGTTCGCCGGAGCCAGGCGCGGCCTGGGGCGTGGCGATTACCGACGCCAGCACGCTCTGCGGCAGGTAGCGCCCCAGCGCGACGATGCGTGTCACGAGGTCGCCTAGTTTCAGCGCGGCAGCGCAAGCCGCGCCACCCTGCGCGGGATGCTGCCGATCGCCCAGCCCCACGAGCAGCGCGCTGCCATCCGGCTGCGGCGCCAGCTGCGCGAACGGCGCGGCCAGCGCGGCAGCCCGCGCGTCCAGCCGAATACCGCCAGGCGCAGTCGCGTTGGCCATTGCGTCAGTCGTGTCGAGCACGCTTCCCAGCGGCAGCGCAAGGCGCCGCGCGCCCACGCCGACGCTGGCCAGGACCAGCGGGCCGCTGGCCAGGCCGATCTTCATCTGCAGCCGCGGCGGGTCGGCGAGACCAAGGTCGTGCAGATCGAGCGACTCCATCGCCTGCTGCATCTCCCAGGCCGCCGCGAGAGCCATCTGGGCATGACGCGAGCCATGGAAAGCGACCAGGATCGCATCGCCGCCGAAGGAGAGCAGGTCGCCCTCATACGTTAGCGCGATCGGGACTACAGTCGCGAAGAAGCGATTAAGCACATTGGTCGTGTGCTCATTGCCGACCCGCCCCAGCGTCTCCAGCTGGGCCGTAAATGGCGTGAACCCGGTAACGTCGGCGAAGAGCAGCGTCGCCTCGGCGGCGTGCACGCACGGCGATGCTGGACAGTCGACCGAGTCGACGATCCAGCGCGGCGCCATGGCGCGGATCGAATCCCAGAGATGTTCGAGGCGAGCGGAGATCGTAGTAACATCATTAGCCGACGGCATCTCGGGTGAAGCAAGCCAATCCCTGGCCTCCAGGGGAAGCAGCCGCGCGAGCTGCTCGCGCAGCTCGTCCGTCAGCGCTCCCCATTCCGCTTGTTCAAACAGTACGGTCATACACCTCACCATCGGGCACTGGTCGGGTATTCACCGCACATCGCACGCTGTGCTGTCGCTAAGGCGCAATTTCAAGCGTAAAAGCTGCGAATCCTTTCTGTTGCAGCACAGCGACGCGCTGGCGATCCCAACCGGCCTGATTCTTCATGCGATTTCCCGCTGGGAATGACAGCCGCATCGCGAAGCAAAGAAATCGATCGAGTCGGGTATGAACTGGTCGAAAGCCCATCGTATGCTCCGCACGCACACGTACGAGCGCCGCTCGTAGCATATGTCCATAAAACCCTCCCGCGGTGTGGAGAGCTTCTGAGCATGGCGGCCGAGCGTACATCTGGTTAGATTAGGTCTTGTCGATTACTTAACGTGGAGATTGTTGTTTTTCGAGGAGGTTTTGGGAAGATTTTGGCCCACATCAAAATCCTCTCAGGATTCGAGCCGGTGGCTCTGTGCCCCGTCGATGATGCCATGCTCGAGCAGCACCGCCTGAAGTTGCGCCAGCAGTCGCTGACGCACCTGCGGCCCATGGCCATGCTGGGCCTTGACCACAAGCATCAGCTCGGTTGTCTCACCGATCGCCCCCTCTGTGCTAATGATCTCGGGCGGTGCAATCACGTCAGGGCCAGGGTCGGCGATAATCTCGGACAGCAGCCTCAGCACCTCGTCGAGCCTGGCCGTCGGCAGCGTCAGCTTGATATTGGCTGGCGAGAAGCTGCCGCGGGTGAAATTGCGGATGGTTCGGACATCGCCGTTCGGCACGATCCACAGCTCGCCAGTCTCGCCGCGGATATAGGTCGTGCGCAGCGACACCCGCTCGACCACACCCATCACAGTTCGGTCGCCGATCTCAACCTTATCGCCGAGCGCGAATTGATCCTCAAACAGCAGCACGATCCCGCCTAGGAAATCGCTGATGTAGGGCCGCGCGGCAAACCCGATCCCGGCGCTGAACAATCCGACCGCCGTGATCAGGGCTGACGGCTGCACAAACATGGCCAGGATCGCCAGGATCGTGATCAGCACGGCCAGGCCGTTCATCAGCGAGCGGATGAGGTCGCGCAGGGTGATACGCCGCCGCTCGCTGAGCGAGTGGCGCCCCAGCCGTAGCCGCGACATGGCGATCCACCAGATCAGCCATGCCAATATGCGGGCAGCCACTGCGGCGATCAGAAATGTCAGCGCGCCGCGGAGCAGGTAATCGGCAAGAGAATTTGGTGGGGGCAGCAGCGCCTGAAACATAGTCAGCATATCCTTCGCGCTGAGATCATCGTGAACGCTCTGCCAGTATACCGCAGTATCGTTGGCGGATCGCCGCCAGCGAAACCTGGTGTAGGGATGTGGCTCGGCAGAGATGTGAAGCACGGGCTAGACGTGCCGTAGAAACTGTAGTATACTCGCTCTCACATTTCCAGGTGGCGAATCTTCATCTACGACGTAGCGCGTGCTCGACGGACCTGCGCCTGTGGTCTGCGGCGCGCGGCTGAACAATCGAATAGTGTCGAGGCGACTCGATTGCCC
>DATFXE010000605.1:0-3726 GCA_035258585.1 Roseiflexaceae bacterium
CCGCTGGCGGATCTATGGCCTGTTCCTGCCGGACGACGTGCTGGAGAAGGTGTATTTTCGCAATGCCGAGCGAGTGATCTTGCGCAAGCGCGTCTAGGGCTCTGTTCATCGTCCTCAGCATTAATGCTGGTGCCCTGACAAACTTTTCGCCTGCGTTCGCTCTGGTGCTTCACCTTATTACTCCTGTTTTCATTTTTTTGCTCTGCGAGCAAAAAAATGAAAACAGGAAATGGAGATAAAGTACCGCTGTGAACAGCGTGCGATATAGCGAAAGGACCGCGATGAGTGAATATCCGCATCACACCTGGCGCGAGATCCAGTCGCAGCCGGAATCATGGGTCGACGCGCTGGAGCAGCTGCGGGCGCATGCCAACGAGTTGCGCGATCTGGCCCACGCTGGCCGGTATGACTCGGTCATTTTCACCGGCTGTGGCTCGCCATACTACCTGGCGCTGGCTGCCGCCGCTGCGTTCCAGGAGCTGACGGGCCACCCGGCGCGCGGCATCCCCGCATCCGAGATCTGGCTCAATCGGCGCGCGGCCATGCCGGCTGGCGGCCGGGCGCTGCTGGTCGCGATCAGCCGCTCGGGCGAGACGACCGAGACGATTCGCGCGGTCGAGGCCTTCCGCGCGGCTGGCCGAGGCGATGTGCTGACGCTCTCGTGCTACCCTGGCCGTCCGCTGACCAGCCTTGGCAAGATCAATCTGGTCTTTCCATCCGGCCAGGAGCAGAGCATGGCCCAGACACGCGCCTTTAGCGTGCTGTACCTGGCCACGCTGGCTCTGGCAGCGCTGTGGGCCGGCAGCGAAGCATGGCTCGGCGAGCTAGAGCGGCTGCCGGACCTGTGCAGACGGCTGCTGGCGAACACAGCCGACCTGACTCATAATCTGGGGCGCGACGAGGCGATCGATCGCTTCTACTTTCTCGGCTCCGGACCGCGCTACGGCCTGGCCTGCGAGCTGAGCCTGAAGATGAAAGAGATGTCGATCAGCCATAGCGAGCCGTTCCACTTCATGGAGTTCCGGCACGGCCCGCGCGCAATGGCCGGCCCCGGCGCACTGCTGGTCGGCCTGGTCTCGGAGGCCAATGAGGCCCATGAGCTGGCGGTGCTGGAGGATATGCGCAGACAGGGCGCGCGCGTGCTGGCGATCGGCGAGCGGGCCACCGACGTGGCGTTCGATTCGAATCTAAGCGCGAACGCGCGCGACCTGCTCTATTTGCCGGTCGGCCAGCTGCTGGCCTTCGAGCGCGCGCTGCGCAACGATTGCAACCCTGATCAGCCCAAAAACCTGGCGGCGGTGGTGGTGCTGCCGGAAGCATGAGGCCAGATGTTGACCGCAGACAATAGATCATAGACGTTGGACCGCATTCTATCATCGATCGTCTATCGTCCATCGTCTATGGTCTGACAACGAGATCAAGTAGCTCGTGCTATGAAAGGAGGTCGCCCGGCGCCGATAGCGCCACTTGCCCCAGGCCATCGACGCAGTCGCGTGTTCTTGCTCCAAAACATGGAGATTCAAGGAGGAGTACCATGAAGCGACAGATGCTCGTACTCGTGCTGATCGGTTCCATGCTGCTGGCCGCCTGTGGCGGGACAGCCCCACCCGCGTCGAACCAGCCCACCGCTGCCCCGGTCGCCGAGCAGGCCACCGCCGCTCTGGCTGCCGGCGAGGCCACCGCTGCCCCGGTCGCCGAGCAGGCCACCGCCGCTCCGGCTGCCGGCGCGGCCACCGCCGCGCCCGCTGGCGAAGCGGCCGGCGGCGACGCGACCGCCGTCGCGCTCCAGGCCACCGAGCAGGCCGGCATCGTGTCTCAGCCAGTCGAGGGCAAGGAGAATATCACCTGGTGGACCCACAACAACACTGCCTTCGTCGCCGCGAACAAAGAGATGATCAAGCGCTTCGAGGCGGCCAACCCTGAGATCCACGTGGTCTACCAGTTCTTCCCCTACGACATCTTCATCAACAAGCTCCAGACCGCCTACGCCTCGGGGACCGAGCCGGACGTGCAGCAGATGTTCGGCACCTGGGTGACCGACTACGCCAAGAAGGGATTGCTGGCCGAACTGCCGAACTCGAAATCCGAACTGGAAGCCCAGTTCTGGCCGGCCGCGCTTGGCGCGTATGTCTGGGAGGGCAAAGCTTACGGCCTGCCGCACGAGTACAACCTGGAGAACGGCGGCATGCTGGTCAGCCCGAAGCTGTTCAAGGAGGCCGGCCTGAGCTACCCGAAAACCTGGGATGAGCTCGTGACCTCCGCCCAGAAGCTGACCGTCTGGAAGGGCGATGCGCTCGAGCGATCCGGATTCGCTTTCACCAACGGCGATAGCATCACGTTCTTGCTGCTCTCGCTCATCCTCCAGCAGGGCGGCACCTACTGGGATAAGGATGGCGTACATGTCAATTTCAACACCCCCGAGGCCCAGAAGGCCTGGGATTTTGAGACTGGCCTGGAGACCAAGCAGAAGCTGACGCAGGAGAAGGCCTACCCAAATACGATCGATACCTTCGACGTCTTCTTTCAGGGCAAGGCCGCCATGGCTTACCGCGGGCCGTGGGTGATTGGCGTGGCGAACGATTCTTACCCGGATGTGAAATATCCGGCTGACTATGAGTACGTGCCAGTGCCTTCGTATGTGGCCGGCCAGCCGCCGCTGTTCGCGGCAGAGTCCGGCTGGGGCGAGGTAGTCTCGAAGCGCTCGAAGCATAAAGACGCCGCGTTCAAATTCATCCAGTTCATGGCTCAGCAGGATAACGCCCGCGACTGGAACATCCAGACCTTCACGGTGCCGGCAGTCAAAGCGCTCAAAGACAACCCCGATATTTTGAAGACTGCGCCGGCGCTCAAGACCTCCTTCGACGCGCTCCAGTACGGTCAGTGGGTCGGGCCGGTGCAGAACCGCGATCGCTTCTGGCAGATCATCCACGACCACTACACCGCGGTGGTGCTCGGCAAGGAAAACGCCGCCGACTCGCCGGCCAAGATCACAACCGAGATCAACGCCATGATCGACGAGTACGCCGGGCCGTAGCTGAATTGAGAATTGAGAATTGAAAATGAAGAAGATGTCGTCACCCGATGTTTTCAATTCTCAATTTTCAATTTTCAATTCAAAGGAACTGGCTATGTCGACCATCACATCATCCGAGGCGGCGCGCTCGCGCGCGGGCAGGCGGCGAGCGCGCGCGCCTGGCCACGCGACCCGTATGCGCTTTGTGGCGATCGTGCTGACGCCGATTATGCTGCTGTTTTTCGTGTTTTCGTTTCTGCCGATCGGCATCAGCATCTTTCTGAGCTTCTACCGCTACAGCCCGCTGGATATGAACGCGCCATTTATTGGGCTGCGCAACTACATCTTCGCCTTCACGAAAGACCCGGCGTTCCAGGCCAGTTTGTCGAACACTATCAAATATGTGCTGATCGCCGTGCCGCTGAACATCGTGCTGACACTGCCGATCGCGCTGGCGCTCAACACGATCAAGCGCCTGAAACCTTTCTTCCGCGCGATCTACTTTATGCCGGCGATCACCTCGCTCGTGGCCGTCTCACTGGTGTGGCTCTATCTGCTCGATCCACAGGCGGGCCTTGTCAACGGCATGCTGAAAAGCTTCGGCATGTCGGGGCGCGCCTGGCTCGGTGAGCCGGAGACTGCGCTGTACGCGCTGATCGTAGTGGCGGTGTGGCAGGACATGGGCTACAACGTGATCGTCTTCCTGGCCGGCC
>DATFXE010000606.1:0-5180 GCA_035258585.1 Roseiflexaceae bacterium
CTTCCGGTAAGGATACCACGGCAGCGTGTTCGGGTCGCGCGGCTGGCGTTTGGGCGTCTGGATGAACGTTCCATCGCGTGCGAAGGCCAGCCCCGCGACGGCTGCGGGATCGCCGCCGGCCTCCAGCGTGTCGATCAGCTCGAGCAGCGTGTCTTCGCCGGCACTCAGCACGACGTAATCGATCGCCGGATCCAGCGCGCAGGTGCGCGGGTGATTGGTCGGGAAGTAGCCGCCGACCACGATCGTCAGATCGGGACAGGCGGCTTTGATTCGCTTGATATCGGGCACGGCCTGCTGGAGCTGCGGGCCAGGCATGATCGTCACGCCCAGGTAGCGCACGCCGCCCTGGCGCACCCGCTCGACGATCTCAGCCGCGCGGTCGCGCTCCTGGTCGAGGTTGCCATCCACAATCGCATACGGATAGCGGCCTTCCAGCAGCGCGCCGAGCTGGAGCAGCGAGTGCGGTAGCCGCTGATAGCCCGGCAGGGCGACTTTGGGGTTGTAGAGCAGGATGAGCGGTTTGTCGTTCGGGCTGGTCATCTCATTCCTCGGTATCTCTTTTTTCTGTCTGTTGTGTGCGGCGAAGCCGCACACAACAGACAGAAAGAAGATGCTTGGAGGACCTGCGGTCCTCCAAACCTCCCGCCGGCTTCGCTCCCGCAGATGCTTGGAGGGCTTGCAGCCCTGCAAGCCCGGAGCTGCTCAATCGTCGCTTGGTGCGGTAATCGGAACCGCAACCCTGGCGCGGATCCGATCGGACAAAGCATGGACGAAGAACTCGAGCGCTTCGACCCGTAGCGCCAGGCTCGCCCCCACATACGCTAACGCTCCCAGGCCGCCAGCCACGGCGATCCGCACGAGCGCACCGCCGTGGCCAAGAGTAGTCGGCTCGAGCAGACCACTCAGCAGCACGATCACGATCGCCATGAGCGCGCCGGCGGCAACTGTTTTGCCGAATGCCTCGCCCAGCCGCGCCTCGTGCAGCGGCAGCTCACGCCGCAGCAGCATGGCTAACACCAGCATATGGCCGATCCACTGGGCCGAGTTGGCCAGCACCAGACTCAGAAAACCCAGGCGCGTCGACCAGAGCAGCACCAGGGCGGTCAGCAAATACGGGCCGATCGCCACGCCCTGTGCCAGGCTAGGTATCAGCGTGTTCTTGCGCGCATAGAAGGCAAAGATCAACAGCTGGGCCACCGCGATCGCCGGCAGGCCCGGCAGATAACACCACAGCGCTTGTGCGGTCGCAAGCGTATCGGCGGCGCCGAACGCCCCACGCTCGAACAGCACGGCGGTAATCGGACGCGCCAGCGCCGCCAGCCCAACCGTGGCGGGCGTCACCAGCAACAGCACAACCTTGAGTCCGATCGCCAGCGTCTGGCCGAACGCCGCATCGTCGGCCGCGGCGCTCTGGCGCGACAGGGTCGGCAGCACCGCCAGCGCGATCGCCGCGGCCACCAGGCCAAGCGGGAACTGGACCAGCGTTGTGGCGTACTGCATGGTCGCCAGCGCAGCAGGGAACCCCGAGGCCAGCCAGCGATCGACGATTGTGCCTGCGATCAGAAACATGATCCCCAGCGCCACCGGCGCGTACAAGCGCCCGATCCGGCGCATGACTGGATGATCCAGAATCAGCATCGGGCGATAGCGCAGCTCGCGTAGCCCCAGCGCCTGGATCGCCACCTGGCCGAGCGCGCCGAGCGCCGCACCGGCCGCCAGGCTCGCCACGCCCAGCCTTTCGTGAAAGAGCGCCGCGCCGACAATCACGCCGGCGTTGAAGATCGCGCCGATAGTTGCCGGTAGCAGAAACTTGCGCTGCGCGTGCAGCGTGGCGGTCGCCAACCCCGCCAGCCCCATCAGCAGCACCGCCGGCAGTAGCAGGCGGATCAGCAGCACCGTTTGCGCATATACATCCGGGCGTGACGACTGGATCAGCAGTCGTGCGACCGATGGCGCCTGCCATGCCAGCAGCGCCACCAACGCCAGCAAGAGCAGCAGCACCCAAGTGACGACGCCGGATACGATACGACCGAACTCATGCCGATCGCCCTCGGCATACTCGCTGAACACCGGCACGAACACCGCGCTGACCGCGCCCGCAATCAGTACATCGTAGATCGTATTCGGTACGATCCACGCCGCGGCGTAGGCATCCACCCCGGCGCTGCGGCCGAAAAAGAGCGCGATCGCCGTCACGCGGCCGAGGCCAAGCAGCCGGCTGGCGATATTGCCCGCGGCGATCAGCAGCGCCCCGAGGGCGATCCCGCGCGCAGGAGAATTAACTGAACGAGCCCGTTCGATGATCATGAGCCGTCGTGTTACACGAGTTACGCGATAACCCAGACGTGGTCATTCGCAGCGGTACTTTTTCTACTTTTGTTTTTCGTTTTTCGCTCGCAGAGCGAAAAACGAAAAACAGATAAAACGCGAAGTACCATGCTGCCGCAGGCGAAACGGCGTTTGAGAGCGGCACCGCGTAACTCGTGTTAATAATAGTAACCGGCGATCAGCTGCAGCGCAGCCAGCGCGAACAGCGCCTCGAACATTATCCCGGCGCTCAGGGCGCCCGTGCGCCAGCGCCGGGGTATCAGCGCGCGCCAGCCCAACACCAGCAGCAGCGCGATCGGCGCCAGCGCGGGGAAGCCGTAGCGCCCCTGCTGGATCGTCTGGCTGCGCGGCTGGGTGTATGCGTTGAGCAGTGGGAAGAATATCTCGGCCGCGATGAGCAGCAGCAGAATCACGATCGCCCGCCGCTGCCAGGCGGGGCGGCCGGCCGACGCCAGCCAGCCGATCGTTCCGATCAGCCCACCCAGGCAGATCGACGCAAGCGTGCCCTCCCAGGGCGTGCCGCCTACCAAAGGCAGCGACATCCAGCCAAATTGGCCCCAGAAGCTGGCGAACATGATCCGCGGCAGCTGCCAGCCCAGCGGCGGCGGCTCGCCCAGGCGGCCGCTGCGCCAGACCCATTCCAACTCGCGCCAGTGCAGGTAGCGGCGCAGCCGCTCGAGCGCGGAATGAGCGCGCCAGGCCGGATCGGTCACGTCGCCGTTGGACAGGATGTTCAGCCCAGGCCGGCGGTCGCTCTCCGCAATCAGCCGATCGACGTACAGCGTCCCTGCGTCCGAACGGAGCGCCACATGCAGGTATGGGCAGTAGAGCGGCACGAACGCGGCGGCCTGCACCACCCGGCCGCGCCGATTGGTGTCGAACGGGATCTCGGTCTTGGCCCAGCCGAAGTCGATCGCGATTACGCCATGCCCTGTCCCATCCGCCGTCCATACACGTGCGCGGAAATGCAGCATCTGATTTTGCGCCCACTCGGCCGCCACGTCGGGCAGATCCTGCAAGGCGATCAGCCCTGGCGTCAGCTCCAGCGCCGCCTGCTCGGACCCAAGTGCGTGCTGTACGCGCGGCGACGCGGCTCCCGTGGCCGGGACCACCCAGTCGGCGGCTAGCGCTTGGGCCCGGCTGGCCGCCAGTACGGCCCATCCGGCGCCGCCAAGCGCCAGCAGCACCACCACTACGGTGGCCAGCCGCGCCGGCCAGCCATGTGGCACGCGCACGATTTGCGCGAGCGCCCAGCCAAGTGCCAGCAGTATGAGCAGCAGCGTCTCGGGCAGCAGCGTGCGCTTTGTCAGCCCGCCCGCGATCAGCAGCGCCAGCAGCAGCGTGGCCCTTCCTAGGCTGACGCCGGCGCGAACCATTCGAATCAGCAGCCAGCAGATCGCCGCGCCGATCAGGTTCGCCAGGCCGTCGTTGCCGGCCCCCGCGCCAATAAACACGAACATCGGCTGGAGCGCCAGCGCCAGCGCCACGGCGAGCGCGAAGCCGCGCGAGTGCGGCACCAACTCGCGCGCAGCGCCGTAGGCGCACAGCACAGTCGCGCAGGTCATCACCGCGCCGAGCAACCGCAGCCCCAGCAGCTGCTGCTCGATCGCCCGCCCATCCAGCAGCTTGAGCGGCAGCGCGGCCAGGATGAAATACAGCGGCGGGTCGCTGCCCACCTGGCGCGGCATGAAGAAGCTTACGCGCGCCTCTTCGAGATCGCGCGCGGGCGCCGGATGGCCGAGCAGGTACTCAAAGAAGCGTTGTCGCGTGAGCGACTCGGCGATTCGCCGCTCCAACGCCAGGTCACGATCGGCGGCCGTCGGCACCCGTCCCAGCTCGCTCACCAGTGCGGCGTACTCGAACACCGCCGGCTCATCGGGCGTCTGCCAGGGCGGCAGCAGCGCGACATAGAGCAGGCCGTGCAGCAGCGCCAGCGCCACCAGCAGCGCTATCGGCCATGCGATCGCGCGCGCCGCCTCGGCCGGCCGGCGCGCAGGCAGCGGGCCGGCACGCGCTCCTAGCTGGCGGGTGCTGATCTTCACGATGCGATCGCCTCTTGATAGATCGCCAGGGTGCGCCGCGCCGCCCGATCCCAGGAGAACGCGCCGGCGCGCCGCAGCCCGCGCGCACGCAGATCTGCGCGCAGTGCGGCGTCGCTCAGCAGGCGCTCGAGCGCATCCGCCAGCGCCTGCTCGTCGCATGGGTCCACGGCTAGCGCGGCGTCGCCGGCCAGCTCACGCAGCGCCGGCGCGGTCGAGATCAGCGCTGGTGTGCCGCAGGCCATTGCCTCGATCACCGGCAGGCCGAAGCCCTCGGAGAGCGACGGGAAGGCGAACGCGTCCGCCGCGCTATACAGCGCCGGCAGATCCTCGGTCGGCACATAGCCGGCCAGACGCAGGGCATCGCCACAGTCGATCCGGGCGATCGTAGCATAGATCGCGGCATCCTGCCATCCGCGCCCGCCCACCAGCATCAGCTGATGCGCGATGGCGCCGCGACTCCAGAGCGAGTGCCAGGCCCGGATGAGCCGCACCAGGTTCTTGCGCGGCTCCAGCGTGCCGACATACAGCACGTACGGCCGATCCAGCTGATAGCGCGCACGCACACGCGCCTGCTCCTCCGCGGAGGCGGCGTGGAACATCGCAGCGGCTGCCTCGGGCACGACCACCACGCGATCGGGCGGGACTCGCAGTAGCCGCACGATGTCGGCGCGCGCGTGCTCCGAGACGGTAATGATCCGCGCCGCGCGCCGGGCGATCAGCGGGATCAGCGGGCGCACGACCAGCCGCTTGCGCCAGGGGTGATACTGCGGCAGCAGGCTCAAGGTCATATCGTGGATCGTGACGACATAC